>JAPLDC010000091.1 GCA_026391935.1 Bacteroidota bacterium
TTAGCAACCACTTTGCTTGCTTCCTGAGTTGTTTTGCGCAATTTTTTTGCGTTTTCGGGATTCTTTTTACTCAATACTTCTTCAATTGTTTTTACCAAAGTAAGTTCGAGTTCTTTGCGAAGTTCTTTTTTAGTCATGATTATAAAAAATTTAGTTATTAAAAGTGTGAAAATTATAGATACAACAAACAGGTTTACAAAACCTTAACAATTTCTTAACCGTATTATAAGTGGTTTTTTGGAAAATCTAAATAAATCAGGGTGTTGCTTTTTTTTGAAAAATCTCCCCAATTAGATACATTAGACTGTATTCCTGCTATTCCGCATGTCGGCATTTCTTTATTTGTAACATTCGTTAGTGCGCTAAATGTGTTGGTAATGCTTGGGTTGTGGCCAAACAATAAAACGACTTGATGATTACTATATATTTTTGAAATTGCATGCACATACTCTTTTACAGATGTGTCATATAAGTTTTTATTTATCAGAATTGATTTTGGGTCATAATCAAAAATTCTGCAAAAAATTAATGAAGTTGAAATCGCCCTAACAGCCGGACTACTTATTATTAAATCAGGAACAATTTTTTTTTCTTTTAAAATCAAACTCATTTTGTGCGCATCATCATATCCTCTTTTGTTTAGAGGCCTGTCAATGTCTGATAGTCCATCAATAGACCAATCCGATTTTGCGTGACGAATGAGATAAAGTGTTTTCATTTTTAAGTTATCTTAGCATCTGTAAACTAAAGTAAAAGTATGACATTTTTAAGATTCATTTTTCCTGTTTTTCTTTTTTCTTTTTTTGGCGTTTTTAGCTCTGATAAAACTCCCGTTGAGAAAAAAAATATTTATACAATGGTGCCCGACAGCATAAAAGGCTTTTCAAAAAACTTTTATCCTTATTTTGAAAAGAAGGAGGAAATCATAAAACATATAGCTTACACACTTTGTTATGATGAAAAATACGAGCAAGCAAAGTGGGTGGATTATCGTCTAACAGACAAAATGTGTGTTAGTTCAGACGAAGAGCGCACAAATAATTTCAGGGAAGACCCGTCGGTAAAAACCGGTTCTTCAGTCCCCGATGATTATAAAAAAACAGGATATGATCGCGGACACCTTTGTCCGGCAGGCGATATGGCCTGGAGCGAAACAACTATGAGTGAATCATTTTATATGAGTAATATGAGTCCGCAAGTACCAAAATTTAATCGCGGTATATGGAAAACATTGGAGACTCAAGTCAGGGAGTGGGCTAAGAAAGAGGAAGAATTATATATCATTACAGCTGGAGTTTTAGAAAACGGGTTGCCAACGATCGGAGAAAAAAACAAAGTGGCGATTCCAAAATATTATTATAAAATTGTTTTGGATGTATTCGGATCAGAAAAAAAAGCAATTGCCTTTGTCATGCCAAACGAAGGAAGCAAGCAATCTATATTTGATTTTGCTGTTACAGTTGATTCGGTGGAACGGTTAACACAAATTAATTTTTTTCCTTCCCTTCCCGATTCGCTTGAAAACAATTTGGAGTCGCATATTAACGTTGAACTTTGGAAATAGATTAATAACCTTAAAAATGGAATTCTGAAAAAATATAGAACAATATTATGTTTTAAGGGTTATAAATAAAACGGTGGCAAGTAATATTCTGTCACTTTGGTGAGATAAAAAATCCTCAGAAGTTTTTCTGAGGATTTTTTATGATATTATTTCTTTCTTCTTTTTCTTTTTCCTGAGCCAGGAGAGTTGCTGAAACCGTCCCCATCAACTTGGTATTCTGTCTTTTTCCTCCTATTAAATGCTGTTCCGTTATGTTTCATTTGGGGGTCTTTTTTTTGTCTGTCGAAGTGACGCATTTGTCCACGAGGCTTAGCTTTTGAATCCGAACTTTTTTCAGCGCTACCTTTTCCTGCAGCCTGAGAGTATCCAATTGAAGTTAATCCAAAACAAAATAAAAAAACGAAGAGAATTTTTTTCATTATAGCTTTAAGTATGTTAAAAATGAGGTGACGACAAATATAATTATTAGTTTCAATCTTTATTCATTGGTTTATAAAAATATGTAAATTAGTCAATAAAAAGCCATTTTATTATTAACAAATTGAAAAAAAACGTTCTTGTGCTGCTATTTATTGCATTTTTAAATGCAACAGCAATAACTTCTTGCACCAGTATTGAAAAAAAAGAAAAACCTCCTACAGGAATCACTAAGGAACAATATCAATGCCCAATGAAGTGTACCGAAGAAATTTTTGAGAAGCCGGACACCTGTAAAATATGTGGCATGGACTTAGTAAAAATTTCAAAAGGGTAAGCAGTAAAAAATATGAATTATTAAGGTTCATGTATTTTGCATGAAACTTATTAGGCATTTATGTCAATTTGTTAGCTATAGAGCTACAAAAATTCATTTGCTAAATTTGCCAATTCAGATCGCTCTCCCTTCTCAAGCGTGATGTGCGCGTATAAGTTTTGATCTTTTAGTTTATCAATTAAATAAGATAAACCATTACTTTGTGAATCAAGATAAGGTGTGTCGATCTGATGTATATCGCCCGTAAAGATCATTTTTGTGTTTTCTCCTGCACGCGAAATAATTGTTTTTACTTCATGTGGTGTTAGATTTTGTGCTTCATCTACAATAAAAAACACATCGGATAAACTTCGTCCACGTATATAAGCAAGCGGACAAACAACAAGTTTTTCGTTTTCCACCATCTCTGTGATCTGTTTAAACTCCTTATCCTTTTCTGTAAATTGATTTTTAATAAATTTCAAATTATCCCAAAGAGGCTCCATATAAGGATTGAGTTTCGATTTAATATCACCGGGCAAATAACCAATGTCTTTGTTGCTCAGTGGAACTATCGGTCGCGCTAAATATATCTGATGAAATGTTCTTCGTTGTTCAAGCGCTCCTGCCAATGACAACAATGTTTTTCCGGTTCCCGCTACTCCTTGAATGGAAACTAATTTGATGTCAGGATTCATGATTGCATCTAACGCAAACGCTTGTTCTGCGTTGCGAGGATTTATTCCAAACGCAGTAACTTTTTTCACGCGCTCCAACACATCTTTACTAGGGCTATAAGAAGCGAGTACCGATTTAGTACCATTCTTTAAAACATAAAAATGATTGGATGTGGGCTTTTGTTTTTTTAATAATGCAGATGAAGTACAAAATCCTTTTTCGTAGATCTCGTTAATTACTTCAGTCGAAACTTTTTGAATTTCACTTCGACCGGTATATAGCTGTTCATTGACATCCTTGATCTTTCCTGTCTCATAATCTTCCGCATTTAATCCTAATGATTTTGCTTTGATGCGCAGATTAATATCCTTAGTAACCATGATCACCTTGCGATCGGGATAATGCTCCGATAAATAAAGTGCCGTATTTAATATTCGGTGATCAGCCTTTCTCTCTCCAAAAACTCTTTCTGCATCAATTTTAGAATCCTGATGCATTTCAATTTTTATCATTCCATGGCCTTTGCCATTTATATTTATCCAGTCCTGAAGAATTATCCCGTTGGATATTTTATCAATATATCGTGTGAATTCACGCGCAGCAAAGTTTTTGGTGTCGTTACCTTTTTTGAAATTATCCAGCTCTTCTAGAACTGTAATAGGGATTACCACATCATGTTCCTTAAAACTTTTTGCAGCCATGTGGTCGTAAATAATAACAGAAGTATCAAGAACGAAAATCTTTTTCTCTTTCACCATAAACAGAACAATTTTTAGGTTGATATTCGACAAACTATACATTTTCAAAATTGCCTTGAAGGCATAATTGATGAAAAGCGGTTTAGTTTCGCTATAAAGCTATAAAACATAAACGGGTATAATTCTACCGCTTAAAAAGGAGTGTTAATCTAAAACTATAGTATAACAATTGTTTTTTTGAAAATAAAAAGGTATATTCGTATATTAAAATCTCTCTAAACTATTTCAAAATGAAGAAACTTATTCTTTTTTCTTTATCTGCAATTCTTTCATTAACTGTAATAACTGCAAATTCGCAGACTTGGGTTGAAAAAATGCAGAATCCAACTGTTAACTTTTATGACGTACAAAAGTCATTTAACAATTACTACAAAAACTCTGAAAAGGAGCACAGGAAAGAAGAGACCCGAGAACGTGAAGAACTTGCAAAAAAATTAGCGAAACACCCTGTTTCTGCTATTCCTGTTAAAGGCGGATCAACATTGCTTCCTGGTGAAAAGGAAGAAGAAGAGTTGGCTGGCGGATGGGAAATCTATAAACGTTGGGAAAATTATATGTCCCCTCGTTTGTATCCATCTGGAGACCGCTCCGTCATGATTAACGCCTGGAACGATTATTTGAATAATTATTATTCTGGTGCTGCTAGTGGTACAAGGGCTCCTGGCACAGGCACTCCAACGGTGATGGCAGCAAATTGGTCACTAATAGGACCAACCACTTCTATTCCTAGTGGTGGTGGAGGAGCCGGCCGAGTAAATTTTGTGAGATTTGATCCTCTGGCATCTACAACTATTTATGTTGGCTCTCCAGGTGGAGGTTTATGGAAAAGTACAAATAGCGGAACTTCATGGTCTACCGGTACGGATAACTTGGCCGTTATTGGTACAACGGACCTTGCTATTCATCCAACAAATCCTTTGATCCAATACCTTGCTACCGGTGACGGAGAGGCGCAAGATACCTATTCGATAGGAGTTTTAAAAACAACTAATGGAGGTACAACCTGGCTTCCTACAGGGTTAACATGGGTTATTACTAATGGTAGAACGATCAGTAGATTATTGATCAACCCTCAAAATCCAAATACTGTTTTTGCTGCAACCAGCAACGGTTTGTATCGAACTATTAACGCTGGTGGAGCGTGGACGCAAATTGCAACGGCTGTTGCCAACATTAAAGATATTGAATACAAACCGGGTGATACTACAACGGTTTATGCCTGCTCAATGACATTATTCTATAAATCAACAAATGGAGGAACCTCATTTGTTACAACAGCAACAGGGTTACCAGCAGCAGCTTCTGTTTCACGTTTGGCAATTGGCGTAACTGCTGCTGCTGTGGCAGATGTATATGTATTAGCTGCAAACACTGCTTACGGTTTTCAAGGATTATACCTATCCACAAATAGCGGGACATCATTTACTTCAAAGTCGACAACTCCTAATATTTTAGGCTATTCTAATACCGGTGCAACTGCTGGTGGACAAGGTTGGTACGACCTCTCAATTGCTGTTGCTCCCACAAATGCAAATTTGGTTATTGTTGGCGGAGTCGATATTTGGAAATCAGTTAATGGCGGAACCTCTTGGACATTAAATGCAGAATGGACTGGTACCGGAGCCCCTTATGTTCATGCAGATATACACGCATTAGAATTTTTGCCTGGAAGTGCAACAACTTATTATGCAGGGTGTGATGGAGGATGTTTTAATACGTCAAATACGGGAACATCATGGACTGATCTAAGTAACGGTTTGCAAATTGCTCAAGCTTATAGATTAGGATTATCTACTACAAATGCAAACCTCTTAAATACTGGTTGGCAAGATAACGGAACAGCGCGATGGAGCGGAACAGCTTCTTGGACAAGACCTTTGGGAGGAGACGGAATGGAAGCGCTTATCGATTGGTCAAATGCGAATGTTCAATACGGAGAGTTATATTATGGCGATATCCGTAAAACAACAACCGGAGGAAACTATACTACAAGCATTGTTGCAAGTGGTGGAACAGCCGGGACCGTTAATGCAGATGGTGATTGGGTAACTCCTTACATCGAGGCTCCTAGTAATGCTGCGACTTTATTTGTGGGTAAATCACAGGTTTTTAAAAGTACAACAAGTGGAGGAGCTTGGGCTCAAGTTGGAACTATTTCTGGAGGTACAGGAAATGTTATCGCACTTGCAAATGCAGCATCAAACATCAATTATATATATGCCGCAAAAGTTGATAAGTTTTATGCTTGTACAACCGGTGCTGCATTTGTCGACAGAACAACCGGCTTGCCAACAGCCTCGGCGGCTATTTCATACATTGCCGTTGACCCACTAAATGCAAGCAGAGTTTGGGTTACTTTTTCAGGATATTCCGCTGCTAATAAGGTTTGGTATTCTGCCGATGCAGGCGTTACTTGGACTAATTACTCAACTGGCTTGCCAAATCTTCCTGCAAACTGTATTGTATATCAAGGAAGTTCAGTAAACGATCCTTTATATGTTGGAACAGATGTAGGTGTTTATTACCGCGATAACACATCAGGTTCATGGGCCGCATACAATACAGGCTTACCGAATGTTTCGGTAAGAGAACTGGAAATTCAATATACTGCTCTAAAATTAAGAGCTGCAACTTTTGGCAGGAGCATCTGGCAATCTGATTTAGCTTCACCAGGTACTTCACCTCCTACAGCCGATTTTACAGCAAACAGAACAAATATTTGTGTTGGCGACTGTATCAATTTTACGGATCTTTCAAACGGTTCACCTACTTCTTGGGCTTGGACATTCACAGGCGCGGCTACAACAACTTCAACGCTTCAAAATCCAACAAGTATATGCTATAATACAGCTGGAACCTATACCGTTTCACTTATTGCGACCAATGCAAATGGTAGTAATACCATGACAAAAACAATTTATATTACGGTGTCTGCTCCAATTGCATTGCCTTTAGTGGAAGGATTTCAGGGTGCAACTTTCGTTCCTGCAGGATGGTATTTAAATAATCCTGATGTTGATATGACTTGGGCACAAGTTACTACTGTAGGTGGTTTTTCTACATCAACAAATAGTGCAATGATGGATAATTTAAGCCCTGCAACAACTATCGCCGGGACTATTGATGAAATGTCAACACCTAAATATTCTTTTGTGGGTGTTTCAAGCTCAACTATGACTTTTGATGTTGCATATTGCAGATACAATTGGAAATATTTTGATTCACTTAATGTTTTTGTTTCCACAAATTGCGGATCAACATGGACGAGAGTATATACAAAAGGCGGAACAGTTTTAGCGACCGCTCCTGATGACAGCACAACTACTTTTGTTCCCACTGCTGCGCAATGGAGAACAGAAACAGTAAACATGACGCCTTTTGCCGGTCAAGCAAATGTGATGGTGAAATTCCAGAACAAATCTGGTTGGGGACAAATGTTATACTTAGATAATATCAATATTACAAGTGTGGGTTCACCTGTTGCTAGTGTTTTGATAGCGTCTAATGATGCAGATAACATTATATGTGCTGGAACTTCAGTTACATTTACTGCCACTCCAACAAATGGTGGTGCCACTCCAACGTATCAATGGCAAATTAATGGCGTGAACGTTGTCGGTGCTACAGCTTCCACCTATACAACAACAGCCCTTACAACAGGTCAAATCGTAACATGTATAATGACTTCTAGTCTTGGTGGTGTGGTTGGAAGCCCTGCCACATCTAATGCAATTACTATGACGGTGAATGCACTTCCTGCAACACCTTCAGCTACTAACACAGGACCTTATTGTGCAGGAACAACCATTATTTTGGCAACTCCAACAGTAGCTGGTGCAACCTATTCCTGGACAGGCCCAAGTGCATTTACATCTGCTCTTCAAAATCCAACACGCCCTTCTTCAACAGTAGCAATGGCTGGAACATATAGTGTTAC
>JAPLDC010000076.1 GCA_026391935.1 Bacteroidota bacterium
AAGTAGAAACCGCTATAAATTCTATTCCGGAAGATTGGAAAAAAATAAATGTTCTGTTAAACAATGCAGGATTAGCTGCCGGATTAAATTCGATTCAAGAAGGGAATACAGATGATTGGGAACGAATGATCGATACGAACATCAAAGGACTCTTATATATGACCAGAAATATTGCTCCTATCATGATCAAAAATGGTTTTGGGCACATTGTCAATATTGGTTCAATTGCAGGAAAAGAAGTGTATGCGAATGGAAATGTTTATTGTGCTACTAAACATGCCGTTGATGCTCTAAATAAAGGAATGAGAATTGACTTATTACCTAATAACATTAAAGTTACTGCAATCCATCCCGGAATGGTAGAAACAGAATTTTCTATTGTTCGATATAATGGCGATGAAGAAAGAGCAAAAAATGTATATAAAGGTTTGGAACCTCTATTGCCAGAAGATATCGCTGAAACAGTTTATTGGGTAGCCAGCAGACCTCCTCATGTAAATATTAATGAAATAATAATCATGCCGACCGTTCAAGCTAACTCAACAACTACCATTAGGAAATAAATGAAAGTAACATGGTAAAAAGTTTAGCGAAATAAAAAATTAAATAAAAGCAAAAGAAATAAAAATGATTTCCCTGAAAAATATTACTGAATGCCAAAAGTGCCTCAGGGGGAATTTTTTTTTGCTACTCATTCTCTTGCCTCTGCTTTCTAATTCACAAGACGGAATGCCTTATCGTAAAGGGAAAATAAAGCACCGTTTGAGTTTTGGCGGAATAAAATCATTTTACCAGAATCATCCTGAACATACTGTAAATACAAAAGCGAAATTCGGTTTTGATGCTTCCTATAAAGCAGAATTACTTATGGGAAGGAAAGCAAATTTATTGATCGGATTGGAATACCAAAATACAGGTTTGACGTTTAATGGATATTACAGTAAGCCGGGATACACCTATTTATTTGACAGGACATACGCCTATACGCATGATATAAGAATCCAGGAAGTCCAATTACCACTTGCAATTAAAATCTCTTTTAACTCCGAAAAAGAACATTTTTATTCGCCCTATTTTATCGGGGGAATCGGTGCAAGGTATATTTTCGCATCTTATACTGTTATTTCAAATGATTCAACCGGTGTGACCGTTTTCGATACCAAAGACAATATTGATTTTGAGAACCAATTATTATTAAAAGGTTTGAATGCATATTTCCAAGCGGGATTGGGATTACAATACAACATAAGAAATTCGGCAAGAGCACTATTCTTTGAATTCAATTACAAATATGATATTTCCAGAATTCATTATGATGGCAACGATCATTCAAATGATCTTAATATCCGAGATGGACATTTAATTTTTTCTGTTGGATTTCGATTATAAGGAATATCTAATGATGGTGGATTAGTATCCGACTTGAATGGTATTCCCCGGAATATTTTGAATAAAGAATATAAACACCCTCAGCCAAATCGCCTGTTTCAATAATACAACTAGTTTGCCCGGTTGATACTACAATATCTTTCACAAAAGTTCCTAAAACAGAATACAATTTCAAGTGCCCTTCTAAACCATCCGTATTTATAGTAATGGCTCCATTTGCAGGATTAGGATAAATCATAAATGAATTAGAATTAACAGGAATAATAACATTTGGATTAATATTACAAGCATAATCTTTCACTACAACTTTTTCGTTGGAAACTTCTTCGACACGGATCCAACCGAAAAGAGTATCATTTGTAACATATAACTTAAATCCTATGTAATGCTCTCCAATACTATCCCAAGGATTCATGCTTGGATAAGCCCAGCTGCCATAACCGGCCCCCCAGATCACATTATTATAATTGTGATATGAATAATTTGAAGAAATAGAATCACCATAATTAAGTGGAACAGGTACTGGATAGCCTTTAAAAACTCCGGGCCAAACACCACAAGTAACCTGCTGTGAATAAATCAAAGCGCGACTTCTATCAAGCGAAGCACTAGAACAAACCGATGAACCTCCACCTAAGGCACAAAAAAAGTGATCCACATCCAAAATAAGATTTGCTTCAGAGGAATACATCCCTGTGCCTAAAAGTTTTAAGCTATCGTCAGGAATAATATCGGTATAAATGTCTGTGGAATAATAAATGCCGGCCTTTATATATTGTGCTTTCGAATTAGGTAAAAACAAAAAGCAAAAGATATTTATGAAATAAAATATTTTTATTTTTTTCATGGACATAAGCAAAGGTATACCTATTTTTTTTAAGCCTTCTTATTAAAAGCTGCTTCAAACTTTTCAATCCATTCTTTAACAGTCATTTTACGGATCAATTCACCGAACAATTTAAATGGAATTTGCTCCGGCTTTTTAAAACGAATGCAACTTTTTCCCATATCCAATTTTGCATCGGTATGTTTTGGATATTCTGTTATAAACCAATTCAATAATTTGGGATCAGCATAGATCCCCATGTGGTAAATGGCAATAAAGTTTTTTTGATTAGCAATATTTGCAAATGGCAACGGTAATTTCGGGTCACAATGATATCCTTTCGGATAAAGTGAATGTGGTACCACATAGCCAATCATTCCATAACTCATTCGTTCTTCAAATCCCTTCGGAAGATTTTCCAGGATCTCTTTCCGCAATTTCAGTATTGCATCTTTTCTTTCTGCAGGTAACTGAGAAACATACTCGTCCGGTGATGATGCTGTTGTTTTCATTATTATGATTTAAAATCAACCACAGATTACACAAATTAACACAGAAAACAATAAATCTGTGCAAATCTGAGAAATCTGTGGTGAAATATGTTACGAACTAAACTTAAATCCTAAACGACCTCCTTGTGCACGTTCATTAGTTACGATCTCAAATTCTTTCACATCGCTTAATAATAATTCTGCTAAATGTTTTGCAGTCCGCTCAGAAGAGGACATTTCTGCCAATCGCAAATTTTGATTTTTGATGGCCTCTGCTGCAAGATTTCGGACAGTCCGTGCATTGCCAAAATGTTTATCCCGGCTCGAATAAATGTGGGCATAATATGCTTTTAAATGTGCCTCTGCTTCTGCATCCGGAGTAATTTTTTCTTTCGCCAAAATGGAAAGCGTAATTGCATACAGATCTTCCGGAGAATAATCAGTAAAATTAAATGTACGATCAAAACGGGATTTTAACCCGGGATTTGAATCAATAAACTCCGACATATTATCGGTGTATCCGGCTACAATAACACCAAACTGTCCGCGTAGGTCTTCCATCCGCTTTAAAATAACCTGAATAGCTTCTTGTCCGAAATCATTTGCCGAACCCTTATTTGCCAATGCATAGGCTTCATCGATGAATAAAATCCCTCCTTGCGCTTCTTCAATTTTTTCTCCGGTTTTAATTGCAGTCTGACCCAGAAAACCTGCCACCAATCCTTCTCTGTCAACTTCCACAATATGTCCTCGTTCCAGCAATCCTAGTCCTTTATAAATCTTCGCAACAATACGTGCGACAGTCGTTTTTCCAGTTCCAGGATTTCCTGTAAAAATGCTATGCAAAGAAAATTTATTCAAAACATCTCTTCCTGTTTCTTTATAGAAACGCACCAATTTCACAAGTTCATTGATCTCTTCTTTCACAGAATTCATTCCAGTAAGTGCATTCAATTCAGCCAATCCTTCTTTCAATAACTTTTCATTTACTTCCAGACTTAATTTCTTTTTACCCTGTGCAGCAAAAACTTTTTGCATATCGCTAAGTTCAACAGTAGAAAGCACATCGTTTGACAATTCATTCACATCAGGATGAGACATCAACCGCAAGCCTAAATTCATTTTCGCCTCGTCTATCAATGAATACACGTATCGTGCATTTCCAAAAGAATTGTCACGAGTGCGGTAAACCTCCACTAACATCTCATCCATAAATGTATTTGCTTCCTCAGTAATGTTCACACCTTTTTTCTTTGCAGCCAATGCAGCAATCGCAAACATCTCTTCCGGCATGTAATCTTCAAAATGGAAATACTGATTGAATCGGGATTTTAAACCAGGATTAGAATCGATAAACGTTTGCATTTCCTTTGGATATCCTGCACACATGATTGCAATATCACCTGTACCGTCACTCATTTCTTTTATCAATATTTCCAATACCTCATGCCCGAAATCATTTGAATCCTCTTTAGCACGCGTCAATGAATAAGCCTCATCGATAAATAAGATGCCCACTTTCGCTTCTTCAATAATCTTCTTCACTTTCGGAGCTGTTTGTCCGATGTATTGAGCAACGAGATCAGAGCGATCCACTTCTTTCACATGGCCTTTACTCAACAAACCCATTTTTTTATAAAGTTTGCCAAGCATATTTACTACAGTTGTTTTTCCGGTACCGGGATTGCCTGTAAAAACGCTGTGCAAATTTATTTTCCCATTATCATCAAAACCTTTTTCTTTTCTGAGTTTAATAAAGTTGATATAATTAATATGGTCTTTAATATTTTTTTTCACTTCCTCCATCCCTATCAACTCTTCAATTTTCGCAAGCAATTGCTCGGTCGTTTCTTCTTCAACCGTATTCGTTGCTGTTTCAGTAACAGATTGCAAAGCTTGTTCAGATGAAACCATTGGAGTCACAACTCCTTCTTCTGCAACATCTCCCATTTCAAAAGGAATAAGTGCAACAAGCGTATCCATAAAAACAATTTCTACAGTATATTTATCATCCTTAAAAGAACCTGCAACGTCACTTCCCCACCCACCGTCAAAAGTAAAAACAGTGTCTTGCTTTCCTTTTTCGATTAATCCCGTCCGTGTACTTTGTCCTTTGGGCTGACCTGCGTCATCATAAAAATTAAAAAAGAATTCATAATTCCAGTCACTGGCAGTTTTTGTTTTCAATTTGAACTCTACCCATAGGTAAGGAGTAGTAGCATGATTTAGTTTTTTATAATAGGTTCTATTTGTGATATTCCAACCATCGTAAGGCCCTGGAAATAACTTAACGGACTCTACAGAAAAATATGGATTATTAGTAGCGGTCACTCTTCCAACATCCTCAATGAAGAATTTTTTTGATCCTACAAATTCATTATCGATATAAGCTTCCCAAAGATAATCTCCCTTGAACCAAAATGTTCCTTCATTAGGAGTTCCCCATCCATCACGCGCATATACAATGTTCTCATCCATTTTAATGGTGATGGTTGAATCGATGGAACACAATTCTTTACGGGTGCTTCCATCCAACGAAAACGCTTTTAATGTAACTTTAGCATTCCATTCTGCTTCATCGAAAAGCTTATTAAAAAAGGAAAATTCGGTTCGCAGATAGGTCGTTTCCATCCGATCAAAAACGGTACGATACTTTTTTGTAGAATTCGCCATCCATTCATCGGATGAATAGACTTTCACATCCTTTAACTTGTAGTTTTTAGCCATTGCAGTGCAGATTTTAATCTTCTCTAAAAATAAAATAAAAATGGATAAATTCCGAAGATTGTTGGAAAATAAAGTTTACGGGACTTTCATAAAAAGTCACCATTAATTGCGAGGAGGAACGAGAAAGTAATCTAATTAAAAATCCCCCTTGCTCCCTTTGGTAAGGGGGAATTGCCCTAATACTGAATTTACTGCAAAGAAAAACCCATCACATTCCTGTAACGGGTTTTCCTTAATTAGACAAATCTCTCTAAACTAAATCTAATTATTAAAAATTGCCTTTGGCAACTGCGCTTTGTGAAGGGTTTGTTGTTGAATTTTCAACTTGCAAAATACCATTCACGAATATCTGAACCTGAACTACACTATGAGAAGGAACAAGGTTTGAAGCTGAGACAGAAAAAACATTTCCTGTAGCATATGTAAAATTGATAGTTTCTTCTGTACGGTTCACTTCCGCATGTGTCATTTCTAATTCTCCGTTTGAATTCGGAGCGATATAATCAACATTAACATGTCCGGATGCACTTTGAATACGGTATTCTATATTAATAGTAGTTACATCAGAAGCTGCAGTTTGAGGTTTCGCATCATTCTTTTTTGAGCAAGAAACCATCAAAACACTTACTAATAAAGCAATACCGACGAATATTTTTTTCATTTTGTTTAATCCTATTGTTCTTTCCGAGTGCAAAAGTACTCTTTTCAAAATAAAAAACAAATATTTATCGTTTAATTTATCTATTTAAACGATAAAAAAGGGTAAATAATCGCTAAACGCACATTAAAAACTGCAAAAAATCAGTCTTTTATAAAATTTTATAAAAAAAATATTGATAACCCGATGGATAATATCCTAATAATTTCAAGATGTTAAATATGGAAAAAACAAGTCGTGAAGAAAATATTGAATTTGAAACTTACAAAAAAGAAAATTGTAAAAGGGATAATATTATAATTGAATACGATTAGGTAAAGACTACGAACTATTTGAAATTTTCCTGAAGAGAGGAATAACAATCAAAAGTTTCCTTCTTGATTCTTTCAACAATTTCCTTACAAGGTAAAATGTCGTGGATCAGTTCAACACTTTGTCCGGCACACCACAAGGATTGGTAGTTTCCAGGCTTTATTGATTTTTCAAGCTTTTTCATACCGCTGATCTGCACCCACATCTTAAAATACTTTTTAGTAGTTGAATTATTGGATAACATTCGCTCTAACCAATTCTGCTTATATCCGATCTTCTTTGCGAAAGGAGTATTGATAATTGTACAAGGAGTACCGGAGATTTTTTCTGTAAGAACAATATCTGTCATTTTTGAATCGACGATAGCTTTTTTGTATTCGCCACTGACTCCTGCTTCTGTACTTGCAATAAAACGTGTCCCAACAGAAACTCCAGAAGCCCCTAAGGCCAACATTGAAACAATTCCTGCACCATCAGCTATCCCACCAGCAGCGATCACAGGAATGTTCGGAAACTTCTTCTGTAAGGCAGGCACCAAAATTTGTAACGGATTTGGTCCTGCATGTCCTCCTGCACCTTGACCAACTGCAATAAATCCGTCACATCCCAAGTCAGCGCATTTTTGGGCATGTTCTAAATTAGTGACATCGGAAAATACTTTTGCTCCGTAACTATGTGCCTGCTCAATAACCCGTTTAGGACTTCCCAATGATGTAATATAAAAAGGAACTTTTTTAGCTACGCAAATCTTCAGATGTTTTTCGTACAAAGGATTTGTCTGCTGCACAATCAAGTTTACGCCGTATGTACCCTTTGCAGATAATTTATTTTTTTCGGAATTCAATTGGTCCAAGATCTCCTCCAATTCTCCATCTTTACGATAATTCAGTGTTGGAAATGTTGCAGCGATGCCACTTTTCATTCCTTCAAGAATCATTTCTTTATTGGTAACCAAAAACATTGGTGCCATGATCATTGGGAAATCTATTGAAAGTGTTTGGGTAAGTTTCGTTTGCATTTGGATATCAATTATAGTTGGTAAATCGACAAAAAATTTTATTTTTGGAGGTGTAAAAGTACGAATTAAAAAGAATTCTATAAATCAATCATTAAAAACAAAACTATGTCAGTAACACGCGTTTTCGACATTCTTCCTCAACTTCTTGAAAAGTATAACAAACCCAATGCTCTAGGGGCGAAGGAAAATGGAAAATGGGTTACTTATTCAACTCAGGATTTTGTTAGCAATGTTAATTATTTAAGTTATGGCCTGCTTGACTTGGGCATTGAACGGGAAGATAAAATTGCGATTATTGCGAATAATCGTCCTGAATGGAATTTTGCTGACTTTGCAATTCAGCTGTCCGGTGCGGTGAGTGTTCCTATTTATCCAACAATCAGTGAATCGGACCTAAAATTTATTATCAGTGATGCAAAAATAAAATACGTTTTTGTGTCGAGTGCGGATATCTATAAAAAAGTAAAAAGCTTGATCGATAGTTCTTCTTCGATAAAAGAGATCTACACTTTTAATAAGATCGAGGGTGCGAAACACTGGACAGAACTTTTAGAGGCCGGTAAAAAAAATCCTAAGACCACTGAAATAGCAGCTATCAAACAAGGAATAAAACCAAATGACCTTCTTACGATCCTTTATACTTCTGGAACAACCGGAAATCCAAAAGGTGTAATGCTTTCACATAATAATCTTATCAGCAATTCTCTAGCTTCTCAAACATTATGTCCGTTTAAAAGTGAATGGAAAGCATTAAGCTTTTTACCGCTTAATCACGTTTATGAGCGCATGTTAACCACTCTTTACTTTTATTTGGGTATATCCATTTATTATGCTGAAACCATCGAATCGATCGGTGAAAATTTAAAAGAGATACAACCGGAAGTTTTTTCTACTGTTCCGCGTTTGTTAGAAAAAGTATATGATAAAATTGTTGCAAAAGGATCTGAACAAACCGGAATAAAAAAGAAATTATTTTTCTGGGCACTTGAATTAGGATTACATTACGAATTAAATGGAGCTAATGGTTGGTGGTATGAATTCCAATTGAAGATTGCAAATAAATTAATTTTTACGAAATGGAGAGAAGCCTTAGGTGGAAAGGTGGTTGCAATTGTATCTGGTGGTGCAGCATTGCAACCAAGATTATCACGCGTTTTTAATTCTGCAAAAATAATTGTTCTTGAAGGTTATGGATTAACGGAGACCTCACCGGTCATTGCTGTAAATAATTTCTTACCAAATGGAATCCGGTTCGGAACTGTAGGTCCTGTCATTGATAAAGTAACAGTTAAAATTGCTGAAGACGGAGAGATATTAGTAAAAGGTCCGAATGTTATGCTCGGTTATTTCAACCGTCCGGATGCTACTGCAGAAGCGATTGATGCTGAAGGATGGTTTCATACCGGTGATATTGGAATATTAGAAGATAACCGCTTCCTTAAGATCACAGATCGCAAAAAAGAGATCTTCAAAACATCGGGAGGAAAATACATTGCTCCTGTAATGATTGAAAATAAATTAAAAGAATCGCCTTTTATTGAACAAGTAATGGTGATCGGAGAAAACCAAAAATATGCATCGGCACTTATTGTTCCTGCTTTTGCTTATCTGAAGGAATATTGCAAGAACAATAATATTCCATACACCAGTAATGAGGAGATAATAAAGAATCCTGCAATTAAAGGACTTATTCTGGCTGAAATAGAAAAGACAAATAGTGAATTGGCGCAATACGAAAAAATTAAACGCCCCGAATTACTAAGCAGAGAATGGACAATAGACAAAAATGAAATGACCCCAAAGCTGTCGTTAAAAAGAAAAGTAATTATGGCTGCAAACAAAGAATTAATTGATAAGATTTTCGGAGCAGAATAGAAGACCATACCATGTCGACAAAGAAGAATAATAAGAACAAACCGCATGAACCGAAAAAAAAGGCGGAAATAAACTCATTTACCATTGACAATAAATTAGTTTTAAAACTATCACTGGTAATTGCACTTTTTGCATTTCTTATATATTCGAATACACTGAAACACCAATTTGTGTTGGATGATTTTTCGGTTATAAAAGAAAATCAATTAACAAAGGGAGGTACTGCTTCCTTAAAAGAAATTTTCTCCAGCAGCTACAGAACAGGTTACGGCAACAATGAGAACAACTTGTATCGCCCTTTGACAAAAGCCATGTTCGCTATCGAATGGCAATTATCACCAAATAATCCTCACTTTCACCATTTGATAAATGTTCTGATGTACGCATTCGTATGTGTATTATTATTCATTGTATTATTACGGTACACAAAAATCAATATTTACATTTTATTCATTATAGCAATGCTGTTTGCTGCTCACCCCATACATACCGAGGTTGTTGCAAATATTAAGAGCAGGGATGAGATCTCCAGTATGTTATTTTTATTATTGTCGCTTCTCAGTATCTCTCATTACCTGATGAATAAAAAAATGCTCTTACTTGTAAGTTCATTGTTTTGCTTTTTCCTGGCTTTATTGTCGAAGGAATCAGCTATCGTTTATATTGCATTGGCTCCATTATTCATCTATTTCTTCACAGAAACTTCTTTCAAAAAGAATCTCCAGATAACAGGTTCATTGGCTTTTGTCGGCTTTTTATACATATTGCTCCACATTAAAATAATTGGCAGCATTGGAATAAAGAATATTCCGGTCATCGACAATTCCTTATTATACACTTCTGATTTTATTCAGCAAAAAGCAACTGCCATATTGATCATGGGAAAATACTTTTTACTATTGCTCTTCCCTCAGCCATTATCCTGCGATTATTCGTTTAATACAATTCCAATTGTGTCATCATTCGCAAACCTTGGTTTTCTCCTGGCATTATTATTTCATGTTTTCTTGCTTTATTTTGCGATCAAAAATATCAAGGAAAAACACCTTCTTTCGTTTTGTATCCTTTTCTATTTAGGAAGCATGGTACTTGCATCTAATATTCTGATGCTGATTGGAACTCATTTAGCAGAACGTTTGCTTTTCTTCCCTTCGATTGCTTATTGTTTGGCTTCTGTATATTTAGTATGCAAACTTTTGAAGATCGATATTACAGAAGCATCCTATAAAGTAAAATCCTTATTCAACATGAACAGTTCACTATTGATGGTGATCGGAATTGTATTGATCTTATTCTCCATTAAAACATATTCGAGAAATAAAGATTGGAAATCGGATACTACATTATTCGGACATGATCTCAAAACTGTTCCGAACAGTGCACACATGCTTTTTTATTATGCCAACAATCTGGCAAACAAAGATTCATTGAATGCTGTAAAAAATCCTGTTGAAAGAGAGCAGCGATTGGTAACAGCGCAAAAAAGTATTACCAAAGCATTGGAATTGTATGAACTTTTTCCTGATGCACACAATGTTGCTGGAAGAATTTATTATGAACAAAAAAATTATCAAGCTGCTTTTAAAAGTTATAGCAGAGCAATGGAAATGAATCCCGGAAAAGGAATGTATCATAACAATGCTGGCACTTGTTTGTTTTCAATTGGAAATTATGAAGAAGCAGCAAAAGCTTTTGAGAAAGCTGCAGAAATTGACAAATTTGATGCGGATGCCCGATGTAACTTAGGAAGCGCTTACGGAGCAATGGGTGAAGCTTTCAAAAACAAAAATGATCAGGAAAACGCGAACAAAATGTTTAATCTTGCCATCGATAATTTTAAGAAAGCAACGATCATCGACCCTAACTATAAATCGGCGTATCAATTTATTGGCGTAACTTATAAAAACATGGGTGATTCAATAAACGGACAAATTTTTCTGGACAAGGCTGCTAAGATCAGATCTTGATTACCTTAGATTTAAATCCTGTTATCAATTTGCAATAATCTTATCTATTGTTCCTTTTAGGTTCACAAAATCCACATAGCCTTTAGCGATCAAAAAGAATTCATTGTCTTTTACAATAATTACTGCAGGGAACCCTGTTATTCCCCATTCCTGGATCATTGTAAAAAGTTTAATCGTTTCAATTTTATATTCTTCACTATTCAGTCTTTTTAAAAATTCAACAGGATCAATTTTATACGGTTGGATCAATTCCAAGTAAACTGTTTCATCTTGCAGATCTTTCCCGTCAAGATATTGTGCCTTCTGCATGGATGAAGCAAATGCAATGGCTTCATCCTCATTAAAGGATTTAAATACCTCCAAAGCGATACAAGGTTTTAAGGATGATTGAAACAAAGTTTTATTTTTCAATTTTGATAAATAGACTTCACCGAATTTTACACCGGTCAATTCTTCCAAACGAGGCAATGCTTTTAAAATATAATCAGCAAAATCTCCTATCAAGCCTTCTCGCTCTCCTACCACCATTCCACCACTGATAATTTCAAAATCGATATTCTCTTTATATTCCTTTTGAATCTTCTCGATTACAGGTGAAAAGCCATAACACCAGCCACATAAAGGATCGTATATATAAATGATCTTCGTTCTCATATCAATTTTTTTCATTAATAAATTTCGGGATACTCAAATTTTTCTTTACAGCGATGATCCGGATAATAATAATTACCAAAGACGAAACAAGGAAGTTCAGATTTCTTTCACAACCCAAATATTCGAGGCATAAATATAAAATAGCCCCTAACAAACAAGCAGTCGCATAAATCTCCTTTTTAAATATAACAGGTATTTCATTGGTGAGCACATCCCGGATCACACCACCCATTACAGCAGAGAACATTCCCATTATCGCGGCTATAATGGGATTCACTCCCATGCTCATTGCTTTTTCGGTTCCCACAATTGTAAACATTGCTATCCCAATTGTATCGAAAAAGAAAAAGGCTTTCCTCAGTTTAATTAAAGTCTTAAAAAACACACTTGCCATTATAACACCTAAAATAATGGCAAATACAAAGTTAATATCATGAATCCAAACCAAAGGATAACTCCCCAATAGGATATCCCGTAAACTACCGCCACCGATAGCCGTAATAAATCCGATAAACCCCGCACCGAACCAATCGGGTTGAGCCTTATCATTCGCTGCCAAAGCTCCGGAAATAGCAAAAAAGCCTGTACCGATTAGCTCTAAAATGTATTGAGTCTTCATTCTATTAAATAAGGCACAAAGGTATACAAGAATATCATAGTGACGAATATCATGAAAAAATCATTTATTATGCTTGCATAATATAAAATTAATAGTTTACATTTGTAACCGATGTCGAAAAAGCACACAGAAACCGTTGATTCCAAATTAAAATCTGCCTGGCAGATAATCAGTCGCATGTACAATGCAGAAGCCGCTAAACATGGAGGAAGCATTGCCATTGGACATTTCCTGTTGAATATAGATACAGAAGAAGGCGCCTTCGCATCGGACATTGCACCGAAACTTGGTATGGAAAGCACTTCGCTCTCACGCATCATCAAAGCGCTGGAAGATGAGAAATTAATTATCAGGAAAGCAGATAAAGAAGATAAGAGAAAAGTAAAGATCATTTTAACAGAAAAAGGGAAAGAAAATAAGGAGCTGGCAAAAAAAATTGTGCGTAATTTTAATTCTGAGATCGAGAACAAGATTGGAAAAAGTAAGATCGATGAATTTTTAAAAACTGTCAACGACATTATCTTATTGGCAGAAGAAAAAAACAGAACATTGAAAATGATTAACTCATAATATCATGAACAGAACAATAAAAAAAGTGGCCATCCTTGGTTCCGGGGTGATGGGAAGCAGGATCGCCTGTCATTTTGCAAACATCGGAGTAGAAGTAATTTTACTTGACATTGTGCCAAAAGATGCAACAGCAGATAAAAGATCACGCAATAAAATTGTGGACGATGCTCTTGCCTTTGCTCTTAAATCAAACCCCTCTCCTATTTATCGTAAAGCGTTTGCAAAACGTATCACGACAGGGAATTTTGATGATAACATGAAAGACATCGCAACATGCGATTGGATCATCGAAGTAGTAATTGAAAGACTTGATATCAAAAAACAGGTTTTTGAAAATGTTGAGAAATATCGTAAACCGGGAACGCTGATCACTTCAAATACTTCCGGGATCCCTATTCATTTAATGAATGAAGGCCGAAGCGAAGATTTCCAAAAACATTTCTGCGGTTCACACTTTTTTAATCCTCCACGATATTTAAAATTACTGGAAATTATTCCTACACCTAAAACATCACCGGAAGTTGTTGATTTCTTGATGAAATATGGTGAATTATATTTAGGAAAGACAACGGTTTTATGTAAAGACACACCCGCTTTTATAGCTAATAGAATTGGCGTTTTTGGTATCATGAGTTTATTCCATTTGATCGAAAAAATGGGATTAACAATTGAAGAAGTAGATAAATTGACTGGTCCTGTTTTGGGGCGTCCAAAATCTGCAACCTTCCGTACATGTGATGTAGTTGGACTAGACACCCTAGTGCATGTTGCAAATGGTGTATCGGATAGTTGTCCGAATGACGAATCTATTGCCTTATTTAAGATTCCGACTTTTGTTTCAAAAATGGTTGAGAACAAATGGCTGGGAAGTAAAACAGAACAAGGATTTTTCAAGAAAGTAAAATTAGCCGGTGGCAAATCTGAAATTCATGCACTGGATCTGAAAACACTCGAATACAAACCTTCACAAAAAATAAAATTTCCAACTTTAGAATTAACAAAATCAATTGATAATTTAACTGAACGTGTTAAAGTGTTGGTTGCAGGAAAAGACAAAGCCGGTGAATTTTATCGTACAACTTTTTATGCATTGTTTCAATATGTTTCTAACCGCATCCCAGAAATAAGTGATGAGTTATATAAAATTGATGATGCAATGAAAGCTGGATTCGGTTGGGATCTTGGACCTTTTGAATATTGGGATGCTATCGGAATTGCCCAAACAGTAAAAGCAATGGAAGAGGCAGGAAATAAACCTGCACATTGGATCAATGACATGATCGCTTCAGGTGCTACCACTTTTTATAAAGTTGAAAATGGAAATCGTAAATATTATGATATCCCTACAAAATCATACAAAACAATTCCCGGTACCGAGTCATTTATTTTACTCGATACGATCCGTCCAAGCAAAACGGTTTGGAAAAATAGCGGAGCAACACTCACAGACATTGGCGATGGCATTGTAAATTTAGAATGGAATACAAAAATGAATTCTATCGGTGCCGAAGTAATTGAAGGCATCAACAAATCAATTGAGATCGCAGAAAAAGATTTTCGCGGATTGGTAATTTCAAATGAAGGAGCAAATTTCAGCGCTGGAGCAAATGTGGGAATGATATTTATGATGGCGGTGGAACAAGAATATGATGAATTAAATTTCGCCATCAAAACTTTTCAAAATACGATGATGCGTGTCCGTTACTCATCCATCCCTGTGGTGGTAGCACCTCACAACATGGCATTAGGCGGAGCATGTGAAATGAGTATGCATTCTGACAGAGTTGTTTTGCATGCAGAAACATATATGGGATTGGTTGAATTTGGTGTTGGATTAATTCCTGGAGGTGGCGGAACAAAAGAATTTGCTGTTCGGTTATCGGATGAATTAAAAGAAGGCGATGTTGAATTAAATAGTTTCCGTGATCGTTTTTTAACAATCGGACAAGCAAAAGTATCAACATCGGCTTACGAAGCATTTGATCTGGGGTACTTACGCAAAAACAAAGATGTTGTAGTGCTTTCACGTAACCGCGTATTGGCAGAAGCAAAAGCAAATTGTATTGAAATTGCTGCTGCCGGTTATACGCAACCTAGTCATCGAAAAGATATTCGTGTATTAGGGAAACAAGCGTTAGGCTTGGCTTATCTTGGCGCTAATTCAATGATGTCTGGAAATTACATCAGCGAACACGATGTTAAGATCTCTCAAAAAATGGCTTATGTTCTTTGCGGTGGTGATCTTTCAACTCCAACATTAGTAAGTGAACAATATTTATTAGACCTGGAGCGTGAAGCTTTTTTATCACTATGCGGAGAAAGAAAAACATTAGAAAGATTACAATCAATAATTACCGGTGGTAAAATTTTACGTAATTAATATACAATTCCAAACACATTACAAAAGCAATATTTAGAAAAGGCCTGAGAACAAATCTAAAATCTCAGGTCTAAAATCTCAAATCTAATTTAATATGAATGCATATATAGTAGCTGGTTTTAGAACCGCAGTAGGAAAAGCCAACAAAGGAGGTTTCCGTTTCACTCGTCCCGATGATCTAGCGTCAGAAGTCATAAAACATTTGATGGCAAGTGTTCCAACTATTGCTCATGACCAGGTCGATGATCTAATCGTTGGCAATGCAATGCCTGAAGCAGAGCAAGGATTGAACATGGGAAGGTTGATCTCATTGCTGTCATTCAATACAGATAAAGTTCCGGGAGCAACTGTAAATCGTTATTGTGCTTCAGGACTTGAAACCATCGCAATTGCGGCTGCAAAAATTCATGCAGGAATGGCTGATTGTATTGTTGCCGGTGGCGCAGAAAGCATGAGTTTAATTCCAATGGGTGGATGGAGAATTGTTCCGCATGCAGGTGTTGCACTCGCACATCCTGACCATTATTGGGGAATGGGATTAACGGCTGAAGCTGTTGCCAATGAATATAAGATAAGTCGTGAAGACCAAGATGCGTTTGCGTTGAACTCTCATTTAAAATCTATCAAAGCAATCAAAGAAGGAAAATTTAAAGAAGAGATTGTTCCGATAAAAATTTCTGAAACATATGTTGATGAAAACGAAAAAAAGAAAACCCGTGAATTTATAGTTGATACCGATGAAGGACCAAGAGCTGATACTACATTGGAAGCGCTGGCGAAACTAAAGCCTGTGTTCGATGCGAAGGGAAGTGTTACTGCAGGAAATT
>JAPLDC010000315.1 GCA_026391935.1 Bacteroidota bacterium
TTTTCATCAAAATATTGCTCCGTCACTTCCTCTATAAATACTTTTTTATCATAAAGTTTTTTAAAGAACTCAGAAGCTGTTTCGTGATGTGTTTTGGACGAGGTACGCGAATAAATATCGAAGGATACGCCGAATTCCTTGAACGCATCACCCATCATTTTATGATATTTATCTACCACCTGTTGTGGAGTGATCCCTTCTTTTTTTGCTTTGATGGTGATAGGCACGCCATGTTCATCCGATCCGCAAATGAATTTTACATCTTCACCTTTTGAACGGAGATAACGAACGTAAATATCTGCAGGCAAATAACAACCCGCCAAATGCCCGATATGAACGGGACCATTTGCGTATGGTAATGCTGCTGTAACGGTATGTCTTTTATATTTTAAGTTCAAAGTTGATTAGTTCAAGGTTTAATAGTTCAAGGTTAAAAATTAGAAAGGTTAAAGTTTAAAAAAATTCAAATTAATGACGTATAAAATTTTGAACTTTGAACTTTCCCACTTTAAACTTATTTGGTCGCAAAGATAAAAAATTAATCCTTGAGTAGCTTCTTTTGCATGATATATGAAACACTGGCTGATCTGCTCTTTGTTGTTTCAGCATTCGGACCGGCATAAAGCTCGTCAACGCTTTCCCACAATAGCTTCAGCCAAATATCAAAATCTTCTTTTTTTAGCGGCAAATGCATATGCTTTTCGATTAGATTTACTGAATAGGCATGCTCGGGAAATAGGGTAGCATTCCAAAAACTATCTACGCGGGGAAGATGCTCCTCTAAATTCAAATGAATAAAATGATGTTTTATAGCGCTCACTAATAGTTTATCATAAAAAGTTTTGATTAGCTTTGTTACATCAGCAGGCGAGAGTATATCCGTTTTTGTCATTGTTGCAATTTTTTACAAATATCCGATTACTTTTGTCAAAAGAATCATTTGAAAATGAATTTAATTCAACCACCCATATTAAAAAAAGGCGATAAAATTGCCATTATTGCTTCAGCCCGAAAAATCTCTATGTCAGAAGTTCAATCTGCGATAGCTATTTTGAAAAGTTGGGGACTCGAAGTAGTGCTGGGTAAGAATTTATTCAATACTGATAATCAATTTTCAGGAACAGATGAGGAACGCGCTGCTGATCTGCAAATGGCTTTGGATGATGCTTCTGTGAAAGCAGTAATTAGTGCGCGTGGTGGATATGGAACAGTGCGCATCATCGATAAGATCGATTTTTCGAAATTTAAGAAACAACCGAAATGGGTAATTGGATATAGCGATATTACCGTTTTGCATTCCCACATTCATACTTTCGGAATTGAAACACTTCACGCTACCATGCCGATCAATTTTTCAAAAAATGAAGAAGCGCTTGAAACCTTGAGAAAGAATTTGTTCGGAGAAAAATTAAGGTATGAACTTGAATCACATCCATTAAATAGAAACGGTTTTGCGGAAGCAGAAATAGTTGGAGGGAATTTGTCATTATTATATGCTTTAACAGGAAGCTGTTCTGATATTGATACGAAGGGAAAAATTTTATTCATAGAAGATCTGGACGAATATTTATATCATATAGATCGCATGATGATGAATTTGAAACGTTCAGGAAAGTTGAATCACCTAGGTGGTTTAGTTGTTGGTGGCATGATGGACATGAAAGACAATCCTATACCGTTTGGTAAAACTGCTGAAGAAATTATAAAAGATGCAGTGAAAGAATATGATTATCCGGTTTGTTTTAATTTTCCTGCCGGACATATTGATAGAAATTTAGCATTAGTATTCGGCAGAAAAATGAAATTGGATGTTGGAGAAAATGGCTCATTTTTGGCGGCTCAATCATAACGGTATGTCATGCGGAGTGTTAGGATGTCGAAGCTTTTCGTCATATTTTGGAACGAAGCACTTTTAATCATCATTCAGGATCCCCCTGATAAAGTGTTGCATTTGAATTATGTTTTCGGAGCAGCGGGCGAGGACTGAAAGCATACGATGCCGAGTAGCATGTGCGGCAGCAATTATGCTTTCTTGACCTTTTGTTTCTTTTCTGTCAAGAGAAAAGAAAAAGAAGAAAATTGAAAGAAGA
>JAPLDC010000500.1 GCA_026391935.1 Bacteroidota bacterium
GATTTAATTTTGCAAGCGCATCCTGCATCGATTGTGAATAGGCTTTATCAAAATCTACTTCCTTTATGTTATCTTCATAATAAAATTTTGCGATCGGCTGGCTTAATATCTGATTGATCTGAGAAACCACCCCAGGATCCTTTGGCATTTCAAATATACTTACTTCGATATCCTGTCCACCAAACTCTTCCTTTGTTCGTTCTTCAGGTATTCCTTTAAAATTAAAATAGAATTTTTTTGTAATGTGCCCGGGCTTTGTAACGGTGAGTGTGTACTCCGCATTCAATTCCATTTTTACATCAAAGCGCCCACTAGAATTAGTTGTTTGCTGATTTATCTGAGTGGAACCTTTATACAGAGTAACAGTGGCCCCCTCTAGTTTTTTTCTGCTTTTCTTAACAGTACCCTTTACATCATAAAAATTTTGAGCTTTTATTTCTGATGTGGCAATAGCCATAAAAGTCAATGACAATAATAAACCTAGAAGAAATTTACACGACTTTTTAAAAAACATATTAAAAGAAAACAAATCCATATTTACTACCTAATTATCAATTACTTAACTCAGTCAAGTTCCATAATTAGCAAATATCGTAAATTTTGACTAAAAATCACTCAAAACTGACAATTACTTTGTGTTAATATTTTAAGTTTTTATAAAACACTTTTAGTCAGATTTTTACAGAATCTTATTCTTTAAATTCGAAGGGATGGTATAAAAAATGATGGAAAGTTAAGCACGTTTATATTTGATTTCATATTTCGTTAATGAGTTTTCAAATTCATTCGAAAGTATTATCCAGAAAGTCAAAACAAGCTTCACCTTAAAGGAAGTAATTCACAATACCAAAAACCTTTTGTAACAGGTAACTTATCTGTATGTTCCGGATTTATTATTTCAAGTGGTTTATAAATTTTTTCTCCTAAAGCATATTCTATTGGCTTTTTAAAAACCGGACCAGCATAACAAAATGTATGGAACTCTCCATTTTCTCCGCAAGGGTCAACCAAATCTGGAAGCGAACTGATAAATTCCCTATCGACATTCACTCCTACTTTATCTTTATCTAAATACGAATCATTCACACAACAAGTAATCGTTTTAAATTTCAGATCAAGAAATTCAGCTATCAATTCCTTCGTATCTCTCTTCCAAAGCGGAAAAATGGCCAGCAAATTTACCTTTTCTAAATTCTTCTCTCGGTATTGCCGAAGGTCATCTAAAAAAATATCTCCAAAGATCACTTTCTTCACACCTTTCTGTTTGTATAGTAAAAGAAGTGCTTCCATTTCTTTTTCGTATTCTGAATTGGTGCCTTCATTAACATACATTTTTATCAAAGGCAATCCTATGGATGCGGCTTGTTGTTCTAATAATTCTTCCCGAACACCATGCATCGAAACTCTTTTATAAGTTGCATTCAATGTTGTAAGCAGTGCAACTACTTCAAGCTTATTTTCTAATAGTACTTTATATAATGCTAGAGCGGAGTCTTTACCTCCGCTCCAACAAAATATTGCTTTTTCTTTTTGATCCATTACAATGAATAGCGAAGTCTAGTGCTCCCCATGGGCCATAGGATGAATTATAATAAACATCTCCTCGTGAACCCACGTAACGTACATCCGCACGAATAGCAAACTGTTTTACTGGAATATAAGTAATTGAAAAATTTGCCGTATTAGGTCTCCGTGATAACCCCAACGTTTCGACTTCTTTATTTGTTATAAAGGCCCCATTACCAAATATCTGAACATAATTCCCATGCGTTTGTGTAGTATCGATATCGCTTGGTTTATATCTCAATTTTCCACTAACTAAACTAACGTTCGCTGAAAGCAACAATTTTTCAGAAAACTTAGAACTTATTCCTAATTCTACGCCTTGTGTGAACATCGTTCCTAAATTGAGATAGGTGTCTCCCCGATGATCGTCTCTCATCCAATTTTGACCTAAGGTATCCAACCCGATATTTTTATCCCATAAATAAACGTACTCAATAACATTATCCACTTCTGTATTAAAATATGCAGCAGAGACTGTCATATTTTTTATGTTCTGCTTATATCCCACTTCAAATGTTTTGGAACTTTCTGGTTTTAATTTTTTATTTCCTAAAGTTAATCCGGTTGTATACTGAGTATCCCATGTAATATAACGGTTAGCATCATACAATTGATGTAAAGAAGGCGAATTATATCCTGTAGAATATGTTAAATAAAGAAGCCCCCCCTCTAGGACCTTTAAGGAAGGATTTATTTCATAGGTAACGTTTGTACCAAAAATATTGTGGTTGCTCATTCTTATTCCACATGAAAGCGATGCATTTTTTATTTTTTCTGAAATCAATTCTCCTCCAAAATCTGCATGCAAAAAAATAGTTGAAGTTGTTGATCTTGGTTTTATAGAATCCAAAGAAATTGTGTCTTTGAAAAAGGGAGAAAAATAAAATGAATTTTCTTTCATTTGCTCCCCATATATTCCCCCACCGGCAACCAAATTTATGCCTTTTCCGGAATAATTTCCTTGCAATTCATTACTCATTATTCTGCCTTCATACACACCTTTACTATATGCTTCATCAAATGTTCCGGCAGCATCAACTATCGAAGAATCATCTATTACCGTGCGTTTCATGGATGATAATCCGCCAATATAACTGATATTAATTTTTTCGTTAACCTTATAAGAAGCTCCATATGTAAAAAAACTTCGGTTGAAATTCACCGTGTAATTATCATCATCTATATAAGCTGCTTTATCAATATCTGCAAGTTGCTGCGTTTGTTTGTAGGAGGCATAAATATTAATTTTCTTATTTTGAAAACCCGCTTTTCCAACCCAATCTAATTTTGAAAACCCATCACTCATATTAGCGTGTTTATATACAGCCGTTGACGTGACTGTATCATTCGTGGCATTCAATCCTTTCACATTTGAATTTAAAACCTCTGCACTCGCATAAAATCCATTCTTTAATGAGTAATTTAAATAAATATTTTCAGAAAGTTCTTGCGTATGTTTTCCAAATTCACCACAAGTAACAGCCGCATCAGCAGATACTCCAGGCTTATTTGATTTTTTTGTAATGATATTTACAACACCTCCAATTGCGGAGGAGCCATACAATGTACTATGCGAACCTCTAACAATTTCAATCTTTTCAATATTAACTAAAGAAAGTTCTGCTACATCAATAGCGTTATTTATAGCTGACGGATCAGTTATTCTGACTCCATCAATCAATATTACTGTTTGATTACTATTTGCTCCTCTAGTAAAAATACTAGCGGTCATACCGGGGTTTTGTCCTGCACCAACAACATACATTCCTTCTTGCTGTCCAAGTAATTCAGCAACTGAATTTGCTCCGGAGTTTTTAATATCATCCGCAGTAATTACACTGATACTTCTGCCAACATCATTGATGTTCTTTTCTGATCGGGAGGCGGAAATCACCACTTCACCTAATTGATTTTTTTTTAATGAATCTTGTGCCGATACATTCATCGCCAGTATTAAACCTGCGAATGTTAATTGAAAGATTTTCTCCTTTTTCATTTTTGAAAGATTTAAATGATTAATAAAAGGAGTAAAAAGGGGAACGGTTAGGTTAATTGCTGAAGACCTTTTTCCATTCTTAGCTCTTTACCCGAAAGCGTTGAATTTTTTTTGCAGATGGCAGGTCTTCTGACTTGTTCTATTTTTAACGCCTTCCCATCTTACGACAGTGGCATGAATGTTAAAAAATATTATTAGAACTTACAGCATCGGGAAATGTCATGGAATTACACCATATTCCCTTTTAATCCTGATTGTTTCCAATCAAAAACCATAAAGCATGGCAAATGTAAAAAATAATTCCAATTATCAGCTTTAGAAATTACATTTGCACTGAAATAAACAAAATGAAAACTAATAACTTCGTTTATATAGCCTATAATAAACCTTCAGGCATCATCTGCACTACCGAAAAAATAGACAACAATATAATAGATGCCATTGGTCATAAAGAAAAAACCCTCCCAATTGGCAGATTAGATAAGGATTCTGAAGGCTTGATCTTATTAACCAATAATGCAAGTATCATCAACAAAATTATCCATCCTGATTTTGAACATGAAAAAGAATATGTTGTAACACTTAATCTTCCTTTGAGGAATCAGTTCTTAAAACAATTGGCAGAGGGAGTAAATATCGGTGATGCAACAACAAAGCCTTGTAATATAAAATCCGAACCTAGCGCAAAACGTATTTTTAGGATTATTTTGAAACAAGGATTAAACCGACAGATCCGGAGAATGTGTAATGTATTCGACTATCAGGTTATAAAGCTAACCTCTCATTCCAAAAATTGTTTTTTGGTTGATATCAGTATCAAATCCGAATTTTGAAGAACCTGCAGTCACCTCATCAATTTTCGCAACAGCATTTGGTGTTCCTCCTTGTTTTTCAGTTGTAACCCTACCTTTCCCTGTTGTTTGATAACCAATTCCCCAACCATATTCTGCTCCAATAGACATTTTCGGAAAAAGAAAATATTCAGCCCCAATAAATCCACGCACCCCGATCCCAAATGTCATACCTGATTTTTTCTGAACGATGCGTTCATTGTTTGTAAGCGCTTCTGTCGTATTTCCATCTCCATCTGCATCGTACCAATCTGTTGAGGTTGGATTAGTTGTTGTTGTTGAACCTGTTGTGGAAGATACACTTGAAGAAGACATAATATTGCCATATTTAGCTTTTGTTCCTGAGGCAGATATCCATACCATGGCATCAGCACCATAAAAGCCTTGTAAGCGCGTTTTTCCTCTTCTCATTTCCTTACCTAGGCCTATAGCAATATTTGTATTTCTTGTAGAAAATTTGTCTTCTGTTTGAGCAGGCTGAACAGGAAACAGAATTGGAGAACCTACTTTTGATTCGTCAAGTACCATCATTTTTGATGTTTCACTTGTAAAACCTATTCTGAATAATATTCTATAGGCACTTTTCTCGTCAATAAATTTTTTTCCAATAATCGTTTGATTGTTGTTCAACCAATTTGTTCCGGGAGCACTATTAGTTGTGTCGCTTTTAAAAGCATTTCCAATAAAGTTAAAAATCGGATTCGCATCCATGCTTATTGCCCAATCTCCTGCTTCTGGTAAAATGGGTTCCCCTTTTTTTGATGTTAGATCTTGTGCATAAACACCTGTTGCACAAAATGCGAAAGCTAAAAGTAGTATTGATTTTTTCATATATTTATAAACTGTTCTTTTACTTTTTTATTGTAAACTCGTAATAATCATTATTCTTTCCTAATATATCTACAATATCTGTGATCCTTATTACAGCATATTTGTTAGCGGTCATGCTCCCTAATTTTGTAATTATTATGTCACCTATTTGAAGATTATTAATGATAGTAAGTTTTACCCCGGAAACATAAGCATGAATTGCACTTGAATCGGTAGCATTCGCGTAATCAAATCCATTAAACAATACAAATTTTCCACCTGCAGGAGATTTCCATAGACCTGACAAAACAGTATCTGTTCCGGAATAATCCTGAATATCTCTTAAAGTAGAATCCGCTACTGTAGAAAACACTCCGGAATTTGTTTCCAGATCATACGCATCCGGATTAGTAGAAAGATTCGAATACAATCTATGTCCTGAAGTTTCAGTTAAAATAGTTTCGGTTGTAGGAACGGCAAGAATATACACCCGTTTTATAGCCCCCCCAGTCATTCCATTCTGATCCTCTGCTTTAAAATCAAAAACTACAGATTTGCCAACAAGCGACAATGGAAGTTGATAATAATAATTAAACTGAGTACCTTTTGTAGTTATAGCGGTATCTAATAAAGTAAAAGGTATTTGATTATCCGGTTGAGCCGTTATAGAGAATCTGGATAATTGTACATCAGAATTAACTGTAATGCAAAAAGTAATCAGATCACCTACATTTCCATAAATATATAGAGGTGTTGGAGTAACGGAAACAATTGGTTTACTATCTTCTTTCTTACAACCCGTTATAGATAAAGCGAAAACAGCCAACAAAACAAATATTAATCTCGATTTTTTCATTTTACTTTCATTTAGACTGTACTAAATTAAAAAAAAAACCTGCGAGAAATTTCACGCAGGTTTTTTTTTATTAACAAAGTAATCAGCTTATTTTGCTTTGATTTTAAAAGCTTTGGCTCTTACTTTCAATGTAACTTTTTTACCTAAAAATGAATATTCTGTTGTACTTTCAGATGAAAGAGGTAAAACAAAATCAGCATCCGATTTTTGAGATAAAGCATCATACAATGCATTGTTATATGCTCTATCAAAATTAACAGCAGATAATAAACCTCCTGTGCTTGCAGTATGGTATTTGCGGCCTCCGTAAGGTATGCCTAACACATAATATTGCGTTGCACTTCCTGTTACATCACCTACATATTCCAAATCTGAACTCACAAAGTTCACTCTGGCTTCTATTGGCGCACCTGAGATTGTTTTGTTTTGCATAGTACAAGAACTAACAAACAACAACAATGCAAAAGTGCTAAATATTAATATTTTTTTCATATGTATCCGTTTTAATATTATTAATAATTATTTACCAAAATAAATATGAAGAACGATTCTTACATCTTGGTTTGACTCTGCATTAAATTCTCTCTTTTTTAATTTAGAATATTTAGCAGCACCGTCAGCTAATCCTGTTGTAGAGTTATCCTCTTTGTAATCTACGGTATAAGAAGCTGATCCTGCTTTCACTTCTTCATGCACTTTGGTCACTCCACCAAAAGTCCATTTAGCATTCCAACCATACTCTAAACCAACAGATATTGGTAAATGAGCGATAAATACGTTAAATCCTGAAATAAATCCTAAACCGATATCAGTAGTGTTTGTTTTCGCTGTTCTCCAGTTTTTATCACCATTGATATAAGTGTAGTTAGCAATTGTTTTATCGCCTCCGAAACCTAAATACAAATCTGCTCCAACATAGGCATCAAATAAATTGCTGTTTAAAAAATGTTTTTCAACACCCGGTACGATTTCCCACATTCTGTTTACAGATTTTGATTTAAATTCACTGATACCTTGAAAAGGAGGTGTACCAGTTGTATAAGGTGAGTAAAAAAAGTAAGCTGTTGAATCTAATTTTGATCCTTTGTAAGTTGTATTTTGATTTTTTAAGCGAATACCTGCACGAATTACCAAATCATCTGTTTTATAAAATTTATACGTCAACAAGTTTCCTGATTTTAAAGAATTCCCTGAAAACAATTTAGCCACAAGGCCTGAATCACTTCCGATGGTAGTTCCTAAAACAAATGCCATGTCTCCTGCTTTAGGTCTAGCACCAATTTTTTGAACCGTCTCATCATTTTCTCTTGTTGAAAGCTGAGCAAAAGCACTTGATACGCCAAATGCTAATGCAATCATTAGTACTGATTTTTTCATAGTTTTGTTGTTTAGTTTAAATTAAATAGTTGTTTAATAATTTAGATTGGAACAAAAGTAAACATTAATTATTACTTATCAAGTTATTAACAAAATCTTTGTTTTAAACACAAAATTGTTAATAAGCTAGTCTCCCCACTCCTTATTTTCGAGCAATGGAACAAACTTAAACTCACCATATTCAACCTTTTCAAACTGTTTTGCTGCAATTTTCTTAATTAAAGTCATTACTTGAACCTTATCTCCTAATGGAATGATCATAATTCCTCCTACTTTTAGCTGATCCAGCAATGCATCCGGAATAATCGGAGCCCCTGCAGTAATGATGATCTTATCAAAAGGCGAAAAAACAGGCAATCCTTTATAACCGTCACCATAAAAGAATTTAGGATTATAGCCTATTGTAGGTAAAAATGTTTTTGTAAGGTCGAAAAGCGCTTTTTGCCGCTCTATCGTATACACTTTTGCGCCCATTTCCAATAATACACACGTTTGATACCCTGAACCTGTTCCTATCTCTAAAACTTTCTCCCCCTTTTTGAGTTCCAATAATTCTGTTTGAAAAGCGACAGTATGTGGACGGGAGATCGTTTGTCCCGAACCAATTGGGAAGGCGATATCCTCGTAAGCTCTTTCAATAAAAGAACTATTTAAAAATAAATGGCGGGGAACAGCTTCAATCGCCTTTAACACCTCATCACTCTCTATTCCTTTTTCTTTCAAAAAGCCCGCCAACTGCCTGCGTAATCCTTTATGTCTGTATGTATCTAATCCCATAATCTATTAATAGAGCACGAAATTAACAATTGTATACTTATAATTATGAGTATTTTTTCAAGAAGCGATTGTGGAAAAAAGTATTTTTGTAGCAAATCAATATATTTATGATAAAAATAGGAGTTTTAGGAGCAGGTCACCTTGGCAAAATTCACATCCGATTATTAAAAGAAATAGAAAAGTATGAACTGGTGGGGTTTTATGATGCTAATCAAGAAGCTGCCGCTGCTGTTTCGAAGGAGTTTGGAATAAAGTCGTTTGATTCAATTGAAAGTCTTCTTTCCCTTGTAGATGCTGTAGATATAGTTACTCCAACAATCACCCATTATGATTGCGCATCAAAAGCGATCAAAAACTCAAAACATATTTTCATCGAAAAACCGGTCACAAACACAATAGAAGAAGCGAAAAGTTTGATCGGGCTTTCTAAAGAAGCAAACGTAAAAGTGCAGGTTGGGCACGTTGAACGCTTCAATCCTGCTTTTATAGCAGCGCGTGATTATTGTTCGGGCCCTCTGTTTATAGAAACTCACCGTTTGGCACAATTCAACCCCAGAGGAACGGATGTTTCAGTAGTACTAGACCTTATGATCCATGATATTGATATTATTCTGAGCGTTGTAAAATCCAATATCAAAAGGATAAGCGCCAGCGGTGTAGCTGTAGTGAGTGAAAGTCCGGACATTGCCAATGCCCGCATAGAATTTGATAATGGTTGTGTTGCTAACCTTACAGCCAGCAGAATCTCAATGAAAAATATGCGAAAATCCCGCTTTTTTCAAAAAGATGCTTACATCTCAGTCGATTTTCTGGACAAAAAAGTGGATCTAATTCATTTGAGTGATGTTATTGGAGAGGTTGACCCTTTAGCTGTTACAATTGACCTTGGAAATGGTAAAGGTTCAAAACAGATATTTTTCGAAAGTCCAACAATTTTACCTACCAACGCAATAAAAATGGAACTTGAAGCGTTTGCTGATTCTATCATCAGCAACACAACCCCCTTAGTGAGTATTGATGATGGATATAAAGCACTGGATGTAGCATATAAAATTATTGAAAAGATGAAAATGACATCAAATTTTACTGAGGAACAAGGGGCTTCGAACAATTAAAATGAATAAAATATACAAACTACTTCTACCTTTTGGACTTATATTAATATTGTTAACAAGCTCTTGCGAACTTTATAATCCTGCTGAGCCTGTCCCTTCTTATATTCATATTGAAAAAATTGGTCTGACAACCGATTATTCTACTCAAGGTACAAATTCTAGTAACATTTCGGACGCCTGGGTGTATGTTGATGAACAACTTATCGGATGTTTTGAATTACCAGTAACTTTCCCCGTATTATCCGAAGGCTCTCATACTGTTAAGATCAGACCGGGAATAAAAGTAAATGGAATAGCCTCCAATAGGGCCCCCTACCCTTTCTACTCAGCATACGAACAAGTTGTTGATTTTCAGGTTGGTAAAATAATTACTTTAAGTCCAACTGTAACATATTTACCATCCACCAACTTTGCATTAATGCAAGATTTTGAAACTGTTGGTGTTACAATTTCTCCGACAATAAATTCTGACACAACGTTACAAGAGATTGCTTCCCCCAACCCAAACGTATTTGAAGGTACGAAAAGTGGCATAGCCTACGTTGATGCCTCCAGAATATTTTTTGAATGTGCCACTGTTGCAAAATACACCTTACCAAAGGGCGGATCACCTGTGTTTCTTGAATTTAATTATAAATGTAATTATGAATTCACTGTTAGCGTTATAGCCTATGGTACTACGGCTTCTTCTCAGTTTACATCTCTGCACATAAACCCAAGTGAAGAATGGAAGAAAGCTTACATTTATCTTACCCCTAATATTAGCGGTACATATTCTGCAGTCAATTATAAAATGGTTTGGGGAATGCTCAATTCCACAGGAGTAGATAGCGCAGCTATGGTCCTCGATAACATAAAACTAGTATATTAAAGTCGGAGATTATTTAAGAAGAAGTTTTATGAATAAAAAGCTACAAGTAATTAAATATCTTTTTGCCGATATCTCATCCGCAATGTTAGCTTGGGCTCTCTTCTATACCTTTCGGAAAATATATATCGAAACAGCTAAATTCGGGAAACCGGTTCCTCTCATTTATGATCGCCAATACTTTTGGGGACTGATCTTTATTCCCCTTTTCTGGATCTTGATTTACTACCTTATCGGCACTTATAAAGACATCTATAGGAAATCGCGTTTAAAGGAAGTCGGACAAACATTTTTGATCTCAACAATTGGTGTCTTGATCATTTTTTTTACCCTTCTTCTTGATGACGAAATAGGCTCTTACAGAAATTATTACCAAAGTATAACAACCCTCTTTTTATTGCATTTTGGATTCACAGCAACTTTCAGAGGAATACTTTCAAGTATTACCAATTTTCGCATTCATAACCGACAAATTGGTTTTAACACTCTTTTGGTCGGAAGCAATGAAAATGCACTAAAACTCTTTTCTGAGATGGAAAGCCAATCTAAATCTTCTGGGAACAAATTTGTTGGATTTGTGCATATTGAAAATAAGAATGGGTTCTCTCAAGAGTTAAAGAAAAACTTACCTCATCTCGGAGAACTATCTGATTTAAAGAATATTATACCTAATAAAAAAATTGAAGAAGTAATTATTGCTATCGAATCTTTTGAACATGAAAACATTGGTAAAATTGTAAACGAATTGGATTATCATGGATTAATCATCAAGATTATTCCTGATATGTATGACATCCTTTCCGGTTCGGTAAAAATGACCTCTATTTTCGGAGCACCTTTAATTGAAATTTCCAGAGAGATTATGCCTACCTGGGAACAATCTGTAAAAAGAATCATGGATATTACAATTTCACTCATAGCATTAATACTTTTTAGCTGGGTATATATTATTGTCGCAATTGCGGTGAAACTAAGTTCTAAGGGACCTATTTTTTACAGTCATGAACGCATTGGCTGGCATGGTAAACCATTTATGATTCATAAGTTCCGCTCAATGACTGTGGATGCAGAAAAATCGGGTCCCGCACTATCAAGTAAACAGGATAAAAGAATCACCCCTTTAGGTAGTTTCCTTCGAAAGGTCCGCTTGGATGAAATCCCTCAATTTTACAATGTCATAAAGGGCGAAATGAGTATTGTGGGACCTCGACCTGAAAGACAATTCTTTATTGACCAGATTGTTCTTAAAGCTCCACATTACAAACATTTACATAAGGTTCGTCCCGGCATTACCTCCTGGGGACAAGTAAAATATGGATATGCAGAAAATGTTGATGAAATGGTTCAACGCTTAAAATATGATATCATTTATATTGAAAATATGTCCTTGGCAGTTGATGTAAAGATTTTGATATACACAATATTGATCGTTGTTCAAGGGCGAGGCAAATAAGCAAGTCTAATGAATTATTTAGCAAAACGAAAAATACCAATCACAGATTCATTGATTTTGTATATTAGCGCCGATTTTCTTTCCTTAATTTCTTAATACATTAGCGTCTAAAAACAATAAAAAAACATGAAAAATATAGCAGTAATAGGATCAGGAACTATGGGCAACGGAATTGCTCATACCTTTGCGCAGTTCGGCTACAATGTAGCAATGATAGACATTTCACAACCTGCCTTAGATAAAGCAATAGCAACAATTTCTAAAAACCTGGATCGTATTGTTGCAAAAGGAACGATCACAGAAGCTGAAAAATCTCAAACCTTAAAAAATATTACTACCTATACAGCTATTGCAGATGGCGTTAAGAATGCTGATCTTGTTGTAGAGGCGGCTACAGAAAATGTTGAAATTAAATTAAATATTTTCAGAGAACTGGATAAAATTTGTCCTCCTCACACTATACTAGCAAGTAATACATCCTCTATTTCCATTACTAAGATTGGTGCAGTTACAAAACGTGCTGACAAAGTGATTGGAATGCACTTTATGAATCCTGTTCCTGTTATGAAGTTAATTGAAGTCATACGAGGATTCTCAACTTCAGATGCTGTTACCTCTCTTATCATGGAAACATCTAAAAAGTTGAACAAAATTCCAACAGAAGTAAATGACTATCCCGGATTTGTAGCAAACAAAATATTGATGCCAATGATCAATGAAGCGATCATCACACTTCATGAAGGTACTGCAGGTGTCGAAGAAATTGATACAGTAATGAAATTGGGAATGGCACATCCTATGGGACCATTGCAGTTGGCCGACTTTATCGGATTAGATGTTTGTTTATCTATCTTAAAAGTGCTGCAGGATGGTTATGGAAATCCAAAATACGCTCCTTGCCCTTTATTAGTGAACATGGTTACTGCCGGGCACTTAGGTGTAAAATCCGGACAAGGTTTTTATTCATGGGGACATGGAACAAAAGACCTGGTCGTTGCTGATAGCTTTAAAAAGAAAGAAATGGCTTAACGAAGTTTTGAGTTTATTGTAAAAAAGAGTTTCGGTGACGGAGCTCTTTTTTTTATAAAACAACCTCCAAGTAGCTAAACTTAGAGGTTGTTGTTTTAATAGTGAAAAACTACCTGATGCTTTTCAAAACTGCCCGTCTTCGATCATTTTAATCGCCAATTCGATATTTTTTTCATCACCGTCTGCATCGTAATCTGCCTTCAGGTTCGAATTAAATAAAAAAGCGACTCCTTGCCACATGGCTGCCGAAAAAGATCCTCGCATACACTTTACAATATCATAGGTTGTTTTACCCGTTTCTCTGTCAATTAGTTTTATCAATATCCTTCCTTGAGTAATCGATAAATTCGTTAACTCATCCCCGAATTCGTTTTTCAGCTGCTTCTCCGCTAATTTCATATATTCTCTACGTACACCTTCACTTGGAATTGTAGCCAATACCCTATCATATTCTTTAAGTTTTACTGACGCTAAAATAGCATAGGGATATACAACCTTAACATTATATTTAAGTCTGTCCCAAGAAGCTTTTTGTCGGTAATTTTTAAAAATACGATCGGCAGAACAAGTCACTACAGGTAATTTTGCATATGGAATAGTATCGCCATCATAATAAATGGATTCCACATAAAAACCTTTTGTTGCAGGTTCGACAGGTTTCTGAGGATTAGAATTTTGCGTCATTCCAGAAAAAGGAACAACAATAACGAATAATAATAATATGAAAAACCGGGTTGCCATTTGGCTGTATTTACGCTTATAACGAGTAAGTTAGGTAAAAGTTGCTTGCTAAGGGTAATATTTTGTTAACTGTTATGAACTTCATATCTCAGAAATTCAAAGTACTTCACTTCCACAATGGTAACAACATAAAATAACGCACTGTCAAAACAATTTTTCTATCTATTGCTTTTCCATTTTGAAGCGATCTTCCCTTCTTCAACAAGTTTCATTGACAATGCTTTTGAAGAACTCATTAATTTCGCCCCAATCAATGCGGCAACAATGGCTTCATCATCTTTGGTTTCAGAAAGCATTTCGGGTGAGTAATGATATTTGATAAAATGGGTGTCAAAATTTCCGGAGGTAAAAGCAGTATGTTTCAATACGAATTTGCAGAAACTCAATGTCGTTTCAACTCCAACTATTTGGTAGTCGTCAATTGCACGTATCATTCTAAGAATAGCTTCTTCCCTGTCTTTTCCATGCGTCACCAATTTAGCGATCATCGGATCATAATAAATTGGAATGTCCATTCCTTCTTCAAAACCATCATCCACACGAACTCCTAATCCTTGCGGTCGCTTATATGTAACTAATTTACCAATATCCGGCAAGAAATTATTTGCAGGATCTTCAGCATAGACACGTACTTCAACGCTATGCCCTTTTATTTTCAGATCTTCTTGGTTAAAGGATAATTTTTCACCACGCGCTATCTTGATCTGTTCTTTCACAAGATCAAGGCCGGTGATCATCTCTGTAACTGGGTGTTCCACTTGCAAGCGTGTGTTCATTTCAAGAAAATAAAAATTTTTATTTTCGTCTAAAAGAAATTCAACTGTACCCGCTCCGACATAATCACACGCTTTACCAACATTTACAGCACATTCGCCCATCGCTTTACGGATCTCAGGTGTAAGAACAGAAGATGGAGCTTCTTCAATTACTTTCTGATGGCGTCTTTGAATGGAACACTCACGTTCGAACAAATAAACAATGTTTCCATGTGTATCACCTAAAATCTGAATTTCGATATGACGTGGGCCTGCAACATAACGCTCAATAAACACAGAACCATCACCAAATGCAGAAGTCGCTTCACTCACAGCCAATTTCATTTGTTCTTCAAATTCTTCAATATTTTCAACGATGCGCATTCCTTTTCCACCACCACCGGCACTCGCTTTTACCAAAAGCGGGAATCCCGTTTCGAGTGCCACTTTTTTCCCTTCTTCAATACTAGATATGGCTCCTTCGGAACCTGGCACCATTGGAATCTTATATTTTTTCACTGCAGCTTTCGCCGATAATTTATCTCCCATCATATTCATTGCTTCAGGAGAAGGTCCTATGAAAGTGATACCTGCCTTTTTTACTTTTGCAGCAAAATCAGCATTTTCAGAAAGGAATCCATAACCAGGATGAATACCATCAACCTGCAAGGTTTTGCAAACCTCGATAATTTTATCTCCTAATAAATATGACTGGTTAGAAGGTGGAGGGCCTATACAAACCGCTTCATCCGCATATTTTACAAATGGGGCATTCCTATCAGCTTCAGAGAATACAGCAACGGTTTGTATTCCCATTTCTCGGCAAGAACGCATCACTCTTAATGCAATCTCTCCTCTATTAGCAACTAATATTTTGTTCATAAAATGTTGATTAATAAATATGTGCTTTTACCATTCAAAAAAATATATTTGTAAAAGGCCAATCCTCTTATTTTGAAGTTGTACAAACCTAATAAAAAAAGTTTTTATTTCAATGAATAATTAATCTCAATATCAACAAATTATTACCCCCCTAAAAAATAGATCATGCTTAAAAAAATAACAGTTGTTTTATTTTT
>JAPLDC010000441.1 GCA_026391935.1 Bacteroidota bacterium
AGTAGATCCTAAAAAGAAAATGCTTTTCAATCCCGCTGAATCAATCGATTTTAATGGTAACACCTCCCCTTTCATTCAATTTAATTATGTTAGGATACAAGCCTTGATCCGTAAGGCAAAGGAAGGGTTGGATTTCGAAAACTTCGATATTTTCTCGCACAACAACACTCTGTTGCAAAAGGAAAAAGAATTGATCATCAAACTTTATAACTTCAATACTCTTCTTTATCAAGCAGCTAATGAATTGAGTCCGGCATTAATAGCCAACTATGTATATGATCTTGCAAAAGAATTTAGCCAGTATTATCATGAAACACCTATCCTGAAAGAAGATCAAAAAGACCTGATCCTGTTCCGTTTGCAATTATCAAATACGATTGGTATTGTTATAAAATCAGGAATGGGATTATTGGGAATTGAAGTGCCGGAGCGGATGTAGTTTTCTTTTCAAAATAACGTTTGCTTTTTTATTAAACACCAATTACCTTAAATTCTGTTTTTCCTTTTTATTGAGTATTTCAATATAAAGAAATATGCTTGTACATTTTTACGGCTTTTCTCATAAAAGACTCGTCTCCCCTCTATATAATTTCAAATAGTAAAAAGGCTGCTTAGCCCTTTTTCATAATACAAACAAGCATTCCACACTACCATTTATAAAATTACAAACTTCCTCACAATCTTACATATGCCGTATTTTCAATAAAGGTGACTTTTAGTCCTACTTCTTTGTTTCTAATTTTAAACTGTCAAATAACAGAGAAAAAACGAAGACTTGAAGATATAAATTAAAAAATGTGCATCATGAAAAATATAGCGACCTTTTTATTTGTCTATTTGTTATCTACAAATATTCATGGACAGTTTTCTTCAATCCAATGGCAAAAATCAATTGGAGGAGGAATGTATGAGTTCTCAAAAGAGATAGAATACACTTCAGATGGTGGTACCATTAATATTGGATACACAGAGTCATCCGATGGCGATGTGATTTTTAATCATGGTGGAGGTGATTGTTGGATTGTTAAACTAAATGCATCTGGTGCAATCGATTGGAAAAAAACATACGGTGGAACAGGTTTCGATTATGGATATTCAATCAAACAAACACCCGATGGAGGTTATATTGCTGCAGGATATACAGAATCACATGACGGAGATGTTACAATAAACAAAGGTGGTGGTGATTGCTGGATTATAAAGCTAGATAATTCAGGAACGATCATTTGGCAAAAAACATTTGGAGGAACATTAAACGATAATGGACAAAGTATCGCTTTAACTGCAGATGGCGGTTATATTGTAACAGGTTATACCGAATCAAATAATGGAGATGTAACATGGAACTATGGAGCGGGAGATTGCTGGGTACTGAAACTTGATAATTCAGGTAGCATTCAGTGGCAAAAATCATTGGGAGGTTCTTCCTATGATTTCGGACAAGATATCAAACAGACTTCTGATGGAGGATTTATTTTAAGTATAGGCAGCAATTCAAATGATGGAGACGTGTTGACACAGCATGGCAACGGAGATTGCTGGATTGTAAAACTGGATAATTCCGGAAGCATTCAATGGCAGAAATCCTTTGGTGGTAGCAATTATGACTTCGGACAATCTATCGAGCAAACGATTGACGGAGGTTTCATTCTTGCCGGCTATTCCGAATCAAATGATGGGGATGTAACCGCACAGCATGGCAATGGCGATTGCTGGGTGGTAAAATGCGATAAATTCGGAAATTTACAATGGCAAAAAGCCTTAGGTAGCAGTGGAAACGATTACGCCTATTCTATCAAGCAAATTGATAATGGTGGATATGTTTTGACAGGATATTCCGGATTGAATGATGGAGACGTTATCGGAAACCATGGTGATTATGATTGTTGGGTAATAGAACTTGACAATATGGGAATTGTTAGGATGCAAAAATCTTTTGGTGGAACCGGAACCGATATTGGATATTCCATCCGTCAAACTTCACCTGATAGTTATATTATTGCAGGCTACTCTACTTCAAGTGACGGAGATGTAATAGGAAATCATGGCGGCGGCGATTGTTGGATATTGAGACTTAATGTTTCCACTTTGAGTATTGCAGACTACTCACAGGAACAAACAATTACTGTTGCTCCAAATCCTAGCTCAGGTAATTTCAACTTCAGCGGTTTACAAGATGAAAGTAATCTAGTAATTTATGACATTACCGGAAAGATAATTTTACAATCAGAAGTAAAAGGTATTAATTATAGTTTAAACCTTAAGGATGAAGAAAAAGGAATTTATTTCTATAGCGTTACTAAGAAAGATGGAACAAACAAAACCGGCAAAATAATCCTTAATTAATTATTTACACCCTTTAATTATTTTATAAGTAAAAAAAACTCCTCAAATAAGGAGTTTTTTTTTGACTTATACGAGCAATTTTTATTTCACAATTGTAACAGTACCGATGTAATTATGTTTTTTACCAAACACATCCGTTAATTTCACCTTCCAAACATAAACATCTTGTTGCGCCATGTCATCACCGCCATTTGCCTTTCCGTTCCACATATCATTAAGATCATGACCATGGAAGATCATATTTCCCCAGCGGTCAAAGATGTATAAGTCATAAGCAACTATTCCAATACCTTGACCATAGAAATAATCGTTTACTCCATCTCCATTTGGTGTAAATGCATTTGGAATATAGAACGTGAACTCCGGTCCGATTTCAACAGGGTGTTGAACGGTATCCCAGCATCCATCGGCATTATGAACAATCAAAGTAGCAATATAAGTACTTGATGCCGCATCAGGATAGGAATGCACAGGGCTTGGAATATTGACAATAGAATCACCATCACCAAAATAATAGAACCAATAATTTACGTCCGAAGAAGATTGATTATTAAGTGTAACAATTGGATCTAGTACAGAAGCAGGATTTGGAGAAACAGAGAACTCCGCAGTAGGCATATTAAATACATGGATCATTGCAGGAATAGTCAAACTTGCTGAACAACCTTGGTTAGAAGTAACAGTTAATGTAACATTATAGAAGCCCGGAAGCTCGTAGCAATTTGCAGGGTTTTGTGTATTTCCTCCTGCTCCACCTTCACCATAATTCCAAGACCATGAAACGATATTATCACCTCCGCCTACAGTCGAATTATCTGTAAATTGAACACAATGCACAGGACAACCATCTGGATCGTCAACCACAAAACTTACAACAGGAGTTTGATAAAAAGAGAAAGTAACATTTGAAGAGGCAAAAGTACAAGGACCTGTTGGATCATTGGTGGTTAATGTTAATGTGATAGAACCTGCAGCATACTCAGCAGCACTAGGAGTATAAACAGCATTTAAAGTAGTATTATTAGGAGCATACGTTCCTGTTCCACCGCTCCATGTTCCACCAGAAGCAGAGCCAGCAACAGCTCCACCAAGTGTAATACTAGATCCGATACAAACACTTTGAGGTGTTCCAGCGTTTGCAGTAGCAACAACATCAACAATTACATTTACAACATCTGTTGATGTACAACCGGAAGCTGTATTTGTTGTCGTAACTGTATAAGGATTTGTTGAAGAAGCAGCACCACCATTTATTAAAGTTACTGTTGGATTTGACAATGTAGCATTGCTCAATCCTAAAACAGGAGACCACGAATATGTATTTCCGACAACGCTTGCTGAACCAATATTCCCGACACCTCCAGTACATATTGTTACGTCCAGACCAGCATCCGAGATTGGAGATGGATTAATAGTAACAACAACAGGAGCTATATCAGTACACGAAGCAGCTACTGTTGATTGAATATAATAAGTACCACTTGTTGAAACAGCGGAAGCACCAACCAAAGGAATCGTTCCAGCAGCGTCTGTCCAATAGGACAATACACCACCACCTGTACTTCCGGCCGTTACAGCAGCAGCTGTGATATCAACAGTGCCTGGTGAACAAACCGCGGCAGGATCAGTAATCGTTAATACGGGTAAAGGATTTACAGTTACAGTTGCAACGACAGTACCTGTACAACCAGCTGATGCAGCTGTTACAGTATAGGAAGTGGTTGCTGCAGGAGTAACACTTAATGGATTAGCCGTAGAGCCTGTACTCCATGTATAAGTAGCTCCGCCAGCAGCAGTTAGTGTTGCTGTTCCACCGGCACAAATTGTTGGAGAATTGACTGTAGGAGCCAATGTACCTGAAACAGTTACTGTTGCAATAGCTGAAGAAGTACATCCCGATGTTGTTCCTGTTACCGTATAGGTTGTGGTAACTGCAGGAGAAACTGTGATTGGATTTGTAATCGCTCCTGTGCTCCAGGAATAAGTGGTAGCACCTGCTGCAGTTAATGTTGCTGAAGTAGCAGGGCAAATTGTAGGTGAATTTACAGTTGTCAAAGATGAAGCATTTACAGTAACGTTTTGAGTTATTGTTGAATTACATGGGCCCCAAGTGGCAATTAAAGTAACAGGATAAGTACCGGCAGCAGGGAAAGTATAGGAAGGGTTTTGTGTTGTTGCGTCAGGTACACCATCACCATTGAAGTCCCAGGACCAAGAATTAATACTACCTAGAGGTGTTGACGTATCTGTAAAATCTGTTGGCAAACCGGAACAGACGGTTGTATTGTTGAAACTGGCGATTGGATTTGCAGGGCTAGTGCCTACAACTATTGTTAATGTTGTAGCACATGCAGGACCCGCATCCGTTGTAATGACACATTGATAGGTTCCACCCGCATTCACCGTACATGTTTGACTAGTTGTAGAACCAACAATCCCAGTCGTTCCACCAGCAGTGTTCGTCCAAGAATAGGTTGCTGCACCAAGGGGAGCAGTTAAAATAACGTCACTTCCGCCACAAACAGATGGAGAAGATGTTAATAATACCAAAGGGTCACAATCCCCGTCAATATAGGCATAGCCAAAATGCCCGCCCTGAGAACAATCAGATGAAGTAAATTGTATTGTAACACATTGTCCAATATAAGTATTTAAGGGAATATTTACTGCTGTCCAATTGTGCCACCAAATAGCACTTCCTGGTGATGTTTCGATAAAACCAGCCATAGGAGGTTTTGCCATAACCATATATTCCCCACATCCAATTGTATTTCCTGCAGCATCTCGAACGTGCACATTAAAATAAGGTCGTTCGGGATTAGTGTGAAGCCCATCATTAGGATCTTGCAATACACAAGCATATCTATAAGTAAAATTTGAATTAGCAGCAGAAACGGTAAATGAAATACTCGCTCGTGAAGCATAACCGCCGGTAGTAGAACCATCACCCAACATTAAAGAACTACTTCCTCCACCAGGATCGACAACAGGCAGTAATGTTCCACCTACAATTGGATCAAATCCCCCAACGGTCTGAATTACATGCTGAGAAGAACTAAATCCTGCAACTATGGAACAAGGATCACTAGTGGAACTGGCACAAGCTGTTCCGGTATAATAATCCCAAAAGCCTGTTCCAGATTCAAAACCAGGATTTGTACAAGGAGATCCACAATTTAATGGCGTTGGATTGACTCCCGTTCCCGGAGCTCTTCTTGAGCTTAAAGAAGAAACGATTACATCTCTTCTTTTTTTGAAATCCAAATAATAATTATTGTAAAGAGGTTGTAGATCTGAAAAATATTTTGAAACCTCTGAAGTACTTTTTATTTTTCCTGTTCCTACTCTATTGATTAACTCAAGCTTATCTTTTTTCAATTTACCACCTACATAATTAACAAAGTAATTCATGTCGTTAAAATTCCCGTCATTACTGAAAACAACATAATTAAGGAAACTTTTATAATCGACCTTTTCCAATAAAAGATTGGTTTTATTCAAATATATCCGCCATACATTTTCTGGAACCCCATAAGGGTTAGAAAGAGACTGGGCATAGACTTTTCTATTTTGAGAATTAGCAGAAAACGAAACAAGAATCAGCAAAAGTAGTATTACTGATTTCAATTTTTTGTAGATAAATGAATAGGCCATTATATCAGGTATTTAGTAGTTTGCAACGAATTTACTTAGTATTATTTCAATTAAAAAGTTTTTAAAAGGCTTATTTGTTCTTAATAAATCCAGAAAACTTAGACGAAAGTCTGAAAATGTAAACAAAAAAGGCAATTTTACTTATTAATCCTCCTCTTTTAGAGGATTCAATTATTCCGAAAAAGGTTGCATTTAGCATAAAAAGTTATTAACAAAAATGAAAAATCCTAAAAAAGGGAGGCAACCCTCTATTTTTCAGCCTCTAATTAAGAAATCAAAGGGCTTTTTTATTAAACTTTCCGTGTCTTTATAGAACCTATTGTATAAAATAACAATCTATTTTTTTTCAGAAAATATATTAAAAATTTGGAGAGAAAATGAAATCCATTGCCTTCTTTTTGCAATTCGGATATAAAGCAATAAGAAATATCAAACCCCTGAAATACATATGGATCAGGCTCTGTTTTATATTTCTCACGATATTTTTTTACAAAATTCTGGGTTGAAAAATTCTGATAATCGATGAATATATTTGAAGGGATGTGCAATGACAAGTTATTTAAATATTCAAAATCAAGATTGTCGTAATTGATCCAATTTTGTAGTCCAAAAACGACGATCTTATATTTATCTCTAAGGTTATTTAATTTTGAAAGAAAGTCAGTAACAAACGATTGGTTATTAGAAGGTAAAACAACAATATTTTCTTTAGACAAACTTAAAAGACTTTGAATGTTCCCGATTCCATAAGAAATTTTCACAGAATCAGAAGTAGGAATACCTGCTTTTTGTAATCCGGCATTCGCTGTATTTCTGAAAGAATTATAAAAAGAAGCTTCCTTTAAATTTGAGTTATTCACAAGAATAATATTTTCTGTTTTAAAAGAATCAACAACAAAATGAGCCATCTGTTCCACTTGCAAAGTAACTGAAGGAGAAACTTTTGTTACATATGGATTATTAAATAAGATCTTATTCACTTGAGTAAACGGAGAAACAATAGCAATTGAATGTTCTTTTGCAAAATTAGCAATTGGCATAAAACTGGATCCATATAGTGGACCAACAATTAAATCCATAGTTGATAATTCAGGCTTTTCAAGAATTTTTAATATGGATAATGAGTCCTGATCATCTATATCATAAACAAAAACTTTCGCATTTAGATTTTGTTTTTTCAATGAATCTAATGCCATAAGCACGCCTTCGTAGAACAATAAGGAAACATTTGTTTTATTAGAATATTGCGCCTCTCCCTTTATGATCTTTTCAATATCGATTGTAATGGCATCGTTTGCAGAGAAAGGTAAAAAGAACGCAATAGTATATTCTTCTTTTTTTGTTCCTTTATAAGTATTATAACCTAAAGAATTCCTATCAGCAGCTTCAACATCAGTATTTGAGGTTGTAGAAGAATTTGGATTTATTGTCGGCTGAATGATTTTAGTTGTAGTACCATTTTCAATAATCGGTTTTATTGAAGGAATTTTTAAAAATTGGTCCACTCTTAATCCATCTTTTAATTCCGGATTCATCGCTCTCAATTTTTCCTGAGAAACACCATATTGTTTAGTAATAGAATAAAGTGTTTGACCTTTTTCTACCTTGTGTAAAATAAAACTGGATGTATCATTTGCGGTGAGCTCCGCAGGATTTTTTTTATAGATCAATATTTTTAATATCTGTCCGGGTTTTATCCCATCAATTGCTTCGGGATTATCGATTACAATATCATTTACATCACGTTGATAAAATTTAGCGATAGCAAAAAGTGTTTGACCTTTTTCAACAGTATGCAAATAATATTTTAATCCATTGATGGTGGCAGAACTTCTAGTCTTATGAATTTCGGTAGATTCCTTATCTTGTGCATACGAAGAAATAGTCGATAGCAAACAAATTACAATTGACAAAAATATTCTACTATTTAATTTCAAAATTTTCAAATTTTCAAATTGTTTATTCCCATTCAATTGTTGCAGGAGGCTTAGAACTTATGTCATACACCACTCTATTGATTCCTTTTACTTTATTAATAATTTCATTTGACACCTTCCCTAAAAACTCGTACGGTAAATGACACCAATCAGCGGTCATACCATCCGTACTTGTTACAGCACGTAAAGCTACAGCATTTTCGTAAGTGCGCTCATCCCCCATCACACCAACTGATTGAACTGGTAAAAATATTGCACCTGCTTGCCAAACATCCTTATATAAACCTGAGGTTTTTAAATTATCAATAAAGATATGGTCCACTTCTTGCAAAATCCGTACCTTTTCTAAAGTGATATCGCCTAAAATACGAATAGCAAGGCCGGGGCCGGGAAAAGGATGACGATTTAAAATTGTTTCATCGATGTTCAAGGTTTTCCCTACTCTACGGACTTCATCTTTAAATAAAGCTTTCAAAGGTTCCACCACTTGTAATTTCATATAAGCAGGAAGGCCTCCTACGTTATGATGTGATTTTATCGTAGCAGATGGTCCTTTCACAGATATTGATTCAATCACATCAGGATAAATTGTTCCTTGAGCCAGCCATTTTACATCTTCAATACGTTTTGATTCAATATCAAACACATCAATAAAAACTTTTCCTATTGCTTTTCGTTTTAATTCAGGATCACTGACTCCTGCTAAGGCCGAATAAAAAAGCTCCTTTGCATCAACGCCTTTAACATTCAACCCCATGTGTTTATAAGACTCCAACACATTCTCAAATTCATTTTTACGAAGAAGTCCGTTATCAACAAAAATGCAATATAAATTCTTACCAATTGCTTTATGCATAAGCACGGCAGCAACGCTAGAATCAACACCACCACTTAAACCAAGCACGACTTTATCGTTTCCTATCTTTACTTTTAATTCATTAACAGTTGTTTCCACAAAAGAATCGGGAGTCCAATTTTGAGAACATCCACAAATATCAACTACAAAATTTCTCAATAAAACTGCTCCTTCGGTTGAATGAAATACTTCAGGATGAAATTGAATTCCGTATGTTTGTTCACCTTTCACCATACACCTAATAATGGAAGTTTCTTTTTAAAAGCATCCAAAGAAGGATCGGGAGCATCTTTTGCACGAACAGAGAAAGGGCTTCCTGAAAGAATTACACCTTTTATTTCTTTTGAAATCTCAGGTATTTTATTGTATGGATGGATCTCACAATACACATTTAGTTCGCGCACTCTACGAGCTATGAGTTGGGTATATTGAGAACCGAAATCGAGAATAAGAATAGTTTCTTGCATGTGTGCAAAGATACAAAAGGACATCAATTTCGTTGTAGAAAACCTTAACTATTTGTTGATAATTTGTTTAAATAAAAAATTGTCCTTCGAATGTAATAAAACTACTTTTGAATGAAGATGATAAAATTGGTCATCTGTTATATAATAGATTGAATTATAATTTTTAAAATATATTTAAATTTACTTTTTTCTCCCGGTAAATACCTTAGAGGATTTGTAAAACTCTATACAATCATCCGAAACCACTATACTTACAATATTTAAATGACATTTAAGCGGATCTGTATTTTTTGGGGAATTGGATTTTTTTATCTTACTGCAGTATCTTTTGGACAAACAAACCCAGTTGCTCAAACATTGCCTTATTCTCAAGATTTTAGCTCACTTTTATACACATCAACCACTTATCTTTCTGGCTGGCAAGGTTGGCAACTTTCAGCTTCAGGTGCTTCAGGTTCCTTTAGAACAACTGCTCCAACGGCAAATATTGCTATGACTGCATCATCAACAGCAACAATCACTGCAGCGGGAGTTTATAATTACAATGGGAAAATTGGTATTCTTGAAACAGGTGGTTCGGATCCTTCAATTTGTTTAGCAATAAATACAACAAGCTGCAATGGTATAGTTGTATCCTATGATGCTATGACAATCAGAAACCCCTATAATGGGACAACCGACACTAGAATAAACGAATTCACTTTGCAATATAGAGTTGGCACATCAGGCTTGTTTAGCACAATAGATATTGCATACCAGAATAACGCAACATCACAAACCGGGGCAGTTACTACTCCTCAGAATTCACAAACAAAAACAATCACACTTCCTTCTGTATGCGAAAACCAATCGGTAATTCAATTAAGATGGGCTGCAAGAGATGCTAGTGGTGGTGGCAGCAGATCAAGTTTTGCAATCGACAATATTAGCATTACGAGTTGCAATACAAACACAAGCACTTATTATTACAGATCTATTTCTTCAGGAAACTGGGATAATAACAGCACTTGGGAAGCTTCTCCGGATGGGATATCCGGGTGGGTAAGTGTTTGTTCTCCTCCAACGAATTTAGCTGCATTGGTAACTATTCAGAATGGACATACAGTCACCATTGATGGTCCTTCAACATGTCCTGACTTAATAATAAATAATGGAGGAACCTTGACAGCAAATAGCTCCAATTTTACAACTTTAACCATTAGTGGAAATTTGCAAAATGACGGTACTCTTCAATTGGCAAATGGTGTTTTCGGAGTAGATGTTGTTTTTACTAAGAATGGAAATCAAACAATCACAGGAAGTGGAGCCATAACAAATTTCTATAGCATAGGGTTAAATATGGGAGCATCAGTGAATAATATTTTAGATATTAGCTCTACGAATTTCAGTAGCTCAACTAATCTTTTAGTTAACAGCTCTGGGACTAATTCACTTTTAAAAGGAACTATAAAATTTTCGGGCACCTATACTTTTTCCAATCAACTGTTTGCCTCGGGTCCAATAATTGCAAGCAACTCCGGAATTTGGTTAAACAATTCAAATGTGACAATCACAGCAGGAAATTTCTCCTACAATGTAAGCGGATTAATTCGAATAACATCAGGCACTTACAATATCGGTGCAGCGACTGGAAACTCGTTATACTTGCTTTCAAATTCAAAATTAACTATTGAAGGTGGCTCTTTGAATGTTGCTACAAGAATTGATGCAAATACAAGTGCGGGAGCAGTACAATCAAATGTTGCATATAGACAGTCCGCAGGTATTGTGCAAATTACCACATTTCAAAATACACACGGCACGCTTGCTGATTTTTCACTCCCATCTCCAAATGACAGCTTGATCATGTCAGGAGGAACAATAATTTTCAGAAACGTTGCTTCTACTGCAAGTGATCTTATCAATAATTCATTTAGCACAATATCAGGAGGACTAATGCAATTCGGAGACATTTCAACTACTATTGTTAGTACTGGATTTGAGATTGAATCAGGTGGAGCAAATTCCTTTTTACCATCATTGCTCATTAACAACTCATCCGGATTTAATCCTATTTTATACCCAGGCACGGATATACTAGTAAAAGGGAATATTACTATTAATAATGGAACAACGTTAGATAATTATTGGGGAATCCAAGCAGGAATAAATTACTATTACAACTTTTCGCTTACCGGAAACTGGAATAATTCAGGAACATTTTTTCACAACAATTTAAAAACAGTAACATTCAATGGCACTTCTGCACAAACAATTTCAGGAGCAACCTCTACAGGATTTAATAACTTAACGATCAACAATTCATCGGGTGGAGTTACATTGAATACTCCGGCTTTGATAAATGGAACAACAGGGATTCTAACACTGATGAACGGATATTTATATACATCTTCCATAAATACATTTACCATGAATGCTGGTACTTCAGCAACTGGTGCAAATAACAATAGTTTTGTTTATGGGCCATTGACAAAAACTGGGCTTACAGATTTTATTTTTCCGGTCGGAAAAGACGTTGAATACAGACCAATTTCTATCACTTCACTTTCAGGATCTGAAACTTTTACTGCAGAATATTTTCACGCTGATCCAAATGCGGTTCCCTTTGATGTTACTTTAAAAGACGCCACTTTGGATGATATTGGCAGATGTGAATATTGGATTTTAAATCGTGCCGGAAGTATCAATGCAAATGTTACTTTAAGTTGGGATACATACAGCTGTGGAGTAACATCGCTTCCTGATTTGTCGGTTGCCAGATGGGATTCTGGTTTGGGAATGTGGAAAGATGAAGGGAATACGGCTACAACAGGTGCAGCAGACCCTTCTACAGGAACAGTTACAAGTGGACTCGTTACATCTTTTAGTCCATTTACTTTAGCGTCGAAAGTATCAGGAGTGAATCCATTACCAATTGAACTTTTATCATTCACCGCAAAATATATTAGTAGCCAAGAAGTTGATATTAATTGGAGCACAGCTTCCGAATTAAATAATGATTACTTTACTATTGAACGTTCGAAGGATGCAATTTCATTTGATGAAATAAATATTACTGACGGAGCGGGAAACAGCAATAGCACATTAAATTATTCCACGACCGATGATTCGCCACTAGCTGGAATTTCTTATTACCGGCTGAAGCAAACCGATTTTAATGGTGATTTCAAGTATAGCAATACAGTTACTGTTCAAAACTATGAAAATAACTTTGATATTGTAAGCACTCATTATTCACAATCATCAAACCAATATGCAATTTATTTCAATTGTAATTCTGAATGTTTGGTTACCCTAGAACTTTATGATATCAGGGGACAGAAAGTGTATACATCTTTTGAAAACACTTTAGGAACAAATTCAGAGGTTATGATACCCACGAAAAACCTATCAGAAGGGATTTATTTAATAAAAGTATACAACGGAAATAAATTAATTTCAAGGAAAATAAAACTCTAAATATTATTCCTTTTATTTAATTTGTTTCATCGCAACAGACGCTGCTTCGTATTTAGGATCGATACTTAGACATGCCTGAAAATCTGCCAGTGCATTTTTTTTATCTCCCATTGTTTGATAACACATACCTCTTCCATAATAAGCATCAACATATGCAGCATCAATAGTTAAAGCATTTGTGAAAAATTGAATTGCTGTTTTATAATCTTTTTTTCCGCCAAAATTTATTGCTCCTAAATTAAAATTTGCAAATTTATTTTTTGCATCAATCTTCAAAAGTACATTGTATGCTTCCATGGCTTTATCCCAATTTTGAATATCCTGATAATATTTCCCCATCGCA
>JAPLDC010000270.1 GCA_026391935.1 Bacteroidota bacterium
ATCAATCAGATTTTATCGAAAAAGGAGAAAAAGAAAATCACGCTCCGAAAATATTTAAAAATTGCATTGAAAGACGGTTTCATTTCAATACTAGATCTTCAGTTAGCAGGAAAAAAAAGAATTACAGTTGCTGAGTTTCTGCGAGGATTTCCTATCAATAATGAATGGAAAATTGAATAGAAATAAGTCTTAAAAGTATTCTCTACAATACATTTGCATACTCTATAACAAGCCACCCCAAGTCTAATCGTAAACAATAAGGTTTGATTCCATTACAATTACTATTGAAAGATAGCTATAAGTACCCTTACAGCCATAGTTATTAACAAAAAGGCTATTTATCAACAATTAAAGATTTTTTTAGCGCTAAATGTTGTGAGGATAGGCAATCTTATTATTTTTGTTAAAGTAATTAAATGTTAAACCCTTAAAAAAACAAACAAATGAACAAAGCAGAATTAGTTGACGCAATCTCTTCTGAGGCAAAGTTAACAAAAGCAGATGCTGGTAGAGCATTAGATGCATTCGTAAACGCTACAACAAAAGCACTTAAAAAAGGTGACAGAGTTGCATTAGTTGGTTTCGGATCTTTCTCAGTTTCTAAAAGAGCTGCAAGAAACGGTCGCAATCCACAAACAGGTAAAGCAATAAAAATCGCTGCTAAAAAAGTAGCTAAATTTAAAGCTGGAGCTGACTTAGCAAAAACAGTTAACAAATAGTATTGTTAATTACAAAATAAAAAAGTCCAGCAATTTTTTGCTGGACTTTTTTATTTCCCTTTGCCGAATTACTGGTTCACATTTTTTAATTTTACTTGGCTATTTGCATTATGAGTAATTTTCTTAATAATCTAATTAAGAGCTATTAAAATTGAAACTCTTTTTTGAAGCGAAGTTGAAATTATTAATATTTGTAATATTAGCTTTTCTCTTCCCAGATCATACATAGATTCACGATTGTGGCAACAGCCTTTTCCATGTCTTGAACAGAGATCCATTCATGTTTTGAATGGAAAGCATGTTCTCCTGCAAAAATATTCGGACAAGGTAAGCCCATGTATGAAAAGCGTGAGCCATCTGTTCCTCCTCTGATGCTAGATAATACAGGTTCTACTCCCGCTCTGCGAATTGCCTCCAATGCATTGTTTACAATTTCCGGATTCTTATCCAAAACTTGTTTCATATTTCTGTACTGCTCTTTTACAATAAAATCGAAACTTGAGTTCGGATAATTTTTAATGACTTTTTCTGTTAAGTTTTTTAGAAAATCTTCCTGTGTTTTTAATCCAGCCTCATCAAATGCACGTATGATGAATTGCAAACTTGATTCTTCAATGCCTCCTGAAATTCCTAAAGGATGAACGAAAGGTTCCTTTTTTTCAGTTGACTCAGGACTCATTTTGTCTTTTGGCAATGCAGCAACAAGATCACAAGCAATTTTGATGGCGCTCTCCATTTTGTTTTTTGCAAAACCCGGATGAGTACTTACTCCATGAATATTAATTGTAACTCCGTCAGCAGAAAATGTTTCATTTTCAATATGTCCCAATTCTTCACCGTCAATCGTGTATCCGTAATCAGCTCCTAATTTTTTTAAATCGGCTTTATCGGCTCCTCTTCCGATTTCTTCATCGGGTGTAAATAAAATTTTAATTGTTCCATGTTTTATTTCAGGATGTTTCATGAGGTGATTTGCAGCATCCATTATTTCTGCAATTCCTGCTTTATTGTCGGCACCTAATAGAGTCGTGCCATCTGTTGTTATTATGTCATTTCCTATTTGTTTTGACAAGGAGGGATGCTCATGGACGCGAATAACCTGAGTTTTGTCGTTGGGCAAAACAATATCCTTTCCATCGTATTTTTTATGGATTTGTGGATTTACATCTTTTCCGGAACAGTCGGGGGAAGTATCCATATGTGAACAGAAACAAATTACAGGAACTTTTTTTGTAGTGGTACAATTTATCGTTGCATAAACATAACCATGTTCATCCATATGAGCATCGTTAATTCCCAGCTCCAAAAGTTCTTGTACTAATATTTTTGCAAGATCTTTTTGTTTTGCAGTTGAAGGACAAGTTGGTGACTCGGGATCACTTTGCGTATCAATTTTTATATATTGTAAAAATCGTTCTGTTACTGTATGATTGATTTTCATTGAGTATTTGGATTATTTATAAATGGATTTAATTATATCACGAATTACAGTAATTTTGTGCATAATTCAAAATTATTATACGTATGAAATACAAAAGATTGGCAAAAGAAGAGCTTGTCGAGCTGGAAAATGAATTTGTAAATTTTCTTGCTTCTGCTCAAATTACAGGTTCTGATTGGGAGAAAATGAAACAAAATGAAGTTGAAAAGGCCGAAGAGTTGATCGATGTTTTTAGTGATATGGTTTATGAAAAGGTAATGATTAAAATAAAATATCTAGAATACAGGGATAATCGATCTTTAAATATTTATTGTTGTTTGGAAGAGAAAATACTTTTGGTTGGATTGAGAGTGAAAGAAAATTATTCTTTGGATTTGACAGCAGATGACTTATTTGATCAATTGAACGAAAGCAGCAATTCTGCTGTAGATATTATACATTCAGAAAAAGGATATATAAAGGATAGAGGAATAGAAGTTTTTGAATTAATACAGAGTGGATGTTATATAACAAATGAAAAGTTATTTGAAACAATAAAAGGAATTATATAATCAATAGCGGGATGTTGATGTTCTGGCAACTTTACCACCTTTTTTCAAACTACCTGAATTGCTATTTGTGTAAGTAGGAGAAGGTAGCATTTTAAAAATTACAATATTGCTTTTTGTCGTTATCGTTGTGTCGTTATTTTTTGGTGTTGTACTGATTTTGTTATTCGCGTTATTTGAATAACCACGGCTAGCGATAACGGTAAAAATAATTAGTAAAATAAATTTTGAAATACTTTTCATTTGCTGATGTTTTAAAAATAATAAAGGGGGCAAAAAGCCCCCTTTATTAATATTATTATTCAGTGATAATTAATTTTTTAGTGATAGTAGTATTATCAATTGTGAGCTTAACGAAATAAATACCATTTATTAAATTCAATTCATGTTTTGAAATTTGAATAGAATGATCACCTTCCAATTGATTGTTATTATTTATTTCCATTAATTTCTTACCTAAAATGTCCATCAGCTCAATTTTTGTATCACCTTTTTTATTCAGATAATATGAAATAGTAGCTGTTTGTGCTGTAGGGTTTGGGTAAATAGATACATTCGCATCTTCGATGTTATTTTCATTAATTCCCAATACACCTGTAATATTTACATCATCAATAAAGATACTGTTTCCTGCGTTTCCGGAAGTGTACTCAAATTTGAAGCGAGTGTTAGCTGTTGCAACTGTACCCGGTATTGTTACAGTTTGAAGTGCCCATTGACTCGGACTTGATGGGACAAATTCTTCAGGATGGTAACTGTTATTTAAGAAAGATGTTCCAGAAAACACTTTGCGGGTATTCCAAGTAGCACCACAGTCAATTGAAGAATAAATTGTTAATTTGTCATTCATGTCCGCTGCTGAAGTCGCCTTAGTTGCAGCAGCACATCTGAATGTAAGAACAGGAGAAGTAATATAAGTAAGGTCAAAAGATGGAGAGTAAAGTTGATCCACATCATATGCGTAATTACCATAAGAATTCATTACAACACTGTTAGAACTGTTATATCCTGCATTACTGTTTAACCACCAAGTTTTGGAATTATTATCCAAATCTTTGCTATACCAATGAGAAAAATATTCTGTTGAATTCTCAAAGTTTTCGCTATAAGTGTTAGGCACTTGAGCAAACGCATCGGAAACGTGTACGAATAAATTCTTAGTAATCGTGCCGGTTCCACCTGCATTCGTTGCTGTTAAAGTTACGTCATAAGATCCTGGTGTGCTGTAAGTTACTGTTGGGCTTGCCGCAGTTGAAGTAGCGGGACTTCCGCCAGGGAAAGACCATGCGTAGGTAGTAGTTGTTCCTGAAGAAACGTTTAATACATTCTTAGTAAAGGTAACTGTACTTCCAGGGCATATCATATATTTATTTGCATACAAATCCGGTTCCGGAGTACAAGGAGGATAAACAGTTCCATCTGTACCTGTCGCAATCAAATTAGAATTTAACCACAAGCTGCTTCTTTGAGCAACTGGACTTTCAAGTGCCGCTCTCATTCTATCAACTTGTCCTTGAGTGAACATGAAAATACAGCTTGAATAATCCATATAGTTATTGATGTTTTCAGCATCACCGAAAGTACCAGCAATTGATAAGTTGTCAATTCCAAATGTTCCGGTTGCGCTTTCTGCATTGTAACCATAAATACGGAAAGTAATAGGACTTGAAGTTCCAGTAAAAGATGCACCACTTAGCGTGATCTTGCTTCCAACTAAATTAATGGTTGTATCAAATTTTGAGTAGAAAATATTTCCAGTTTTTACACTCAAGTTTGCATTTGCCGGAGCGATGGAAGCTGCTAAATTACTTGTATAACCATCTGCACTGGATCGGACAACATACGTCCGCACACCATCCGTGTTACGTTGAAAGTCAAAACTTATGGAAGAAAGTGTCATTGCAACATTTGGATCCGGTGTTACAGTGAATTCATAATATTTTCCGAGATTAATAGCGCCAGATAAGCTAGCATAACTGGTGTCACCATCAATTGCACCGGTATCCCAGTTGCTGAAGTCGAACTTAGCAGCAGTTGATGAGTTTGCAGAAACTCCTGTAGCATTAAAATGTGTGAAAGCTACTGTAGAGTCAGTTACATAAGGAGCAGCAGTTGGATCAGATGAACCTGAAGCAGTTGTTACACCCGAAAAAGCATAAGCTCCGGAAAGAGTAGCAAGGTCGCAAGAAAAATCAACAGAAGGACATGTAGAAAAGTGACCTTTAGTTACAGGGGTATCTATAACACCATCGTCACCGCATGCAGTAGCTACTGTTGTATTTCCCCAGGTATGTTCTAAACTTAACCAGTGACCTGTTTCGTGTGAAAGTGTTCTAGAAGTACCATTACATTCTGTAGAAATCATGATTACGCCATCGGAAGGATAACCAAATGATGCAACTGAAGAAGGGAAAGTAGCATAAGCTAAAATAGTTCCTGCTGTAGCACCTGAAGGAATATTTGTAATCACCCAGACGTTAAAATATTTGTCACGTGGCCATTGATTTAATTTTGAATTATCATCTGCGTTAAAGGTTCTGTGAGAATAGATACGATCGATACCATTCGTGCAATTTCCGTTAGGATCTATTTGAGCCAATTTAAATTGGATTTTTACGTCTCCTGCAATAGATTGAAAATAGGGTGGTGCAGAAGTAATATCTGTATTTAATTTGCGGTAATCTGTATTTAATCTTGCTACTTGGGCAATAATATTTGCATCAGGAATATTTTCTGTACCATTTACATGAATTACGTGAAACACCATTGGAATCGTGTATATTGTTGTGCTTTTTCCAGTTTTTTGATTTATTTTTTGATTTAAATCGTTTACATAATCAATATATGCCTGCTTCAATTCAGGATGCTGAAGATATAATTCTTCATTTTTTTCAACGGTTCCACAAGGCATAACAGTTTGTGCTTTAACTGTTCTCAACTGCGAAAAACAAACGATTGTACTTAGTAAAGCAAATTTTAAGTATTTTGATTTCATGATGGTATGGATTTTTTAATTTATGCTATTGCAATATTAAGGAAAATTACGAATTAAAACAAAAAGATTAATTCGAGTGGTAGGTTTTGTTGATTAAAAGGTAGGTTTTGCTAATGAAATTAGCATTTAACAAGCAAAAAAAAGGGGGCAAAAAGCCCCCTTTTTTTGTAATAAATTGATGATTATTCAGAGATTACTAGTTTTTTAGTTACGCCTGAGTTATCGATTGAAAATTTTACGAAATAGATTCCGTTTTTCAGGTTTAATTCCTGTTTAGAGAATAGGAAAGAATAATCACCTTCGGTCTGATTAATTTTGTTTACCTCCATGATCTTTTTACCCAAAACATCCATTAATTCGATTTTGACATTACTTTTTTTAATGAGCGTGTAAGAAAGAGTTGCAGTTTGACTTGCAGGGTTAGGATAGATAGAAAGGTTTGCGTCATCCATATTTGAATTGTCGATCCCTAATATACCTGTCATGGTGTTTGCCGTTGCAATGGAAACTGGAATCGTTACAGTTTGAAGTGCCCACTGACTAGGAGATGTTGGTACAAATTCTTCGGGATGATAGTTATTATTAATTAAAGCAGTTCCTGAAATTGTTTTTCGTGTTAACCATGTAGCTCCGCAATCTACTGATGAATAAATCACAAGTTTGTCATTCATATCTGATGCCGTTGTAGCTTTTGTTGCACCCGCACATCTGAATGTGAGAACAGGACTCGTGAGATAAGTTAGATTGTATGATGGAGAATAGAGTTGGTCAACATCGTATGCATAATTGTTGTATGCATTCATTACAACGCTATTTGAACTATTGTAACCTGCATTACTATTGAGCCACCATGTTTTCCCATTATTATCAAGATCCTTACTGAACCAATGTGAGAAATATTCTGTTGAATTTTCAAAATTCTCAA
>JAPLDC010000430.1 GCA_026391935.1 Bacteroidota bacterium
GAAAGAAAAAGAAGGAATAGGGTCAGAATGTGTTTCTTAAAATTGTGTAAAATCTTGAACTTGAAACCCGCAAATCCCCAGCATATTAAAGCTTCCTGGGGATATTTTCTTTGAAGTAGTGTGTCCATATTAATTTTAGATTATTAATTTTATCTATTCAGAATAATTCTTTCTGTTTTTACAAAATTGCTTGTCAATATTTTTATAGTATACATACCATTTGCAAAATCACTTAAATTGACTTTTTGATTTTTGTTCTTTGAATCAAAAGTGTTTGTATAAATTTTTTGTCCTGTTACACTATATATATCAATGGTAATTTCTGATTGAAATGCATTCCCGCATTCAATAGTAATATTTCCACTTGTAGGGTTAGGGTATATTCTAATACTATTTTCATTTAGAGTGTTTCCGGGGGATAACGCCAACAAATTGACTGTATCACTTAATGTAACGGTACCACAAAATGTATTTGAAGCTGTAAGATCTACAATGTAAATGCCTGGTGTTCCATATGTATAGACAGGATTTGGCAATGTACTTGTGTTTCCATCACCAAAATCCCAAGAATATGTATCTGCATTTAAAGTTGAGTTGACAAAAGTTACAACTAAACCTGTGGAATTAAAAGTATATTGAGGAACAGGCTCCGCAACCACAGTCAGATCAAGTGTAACTGTTGAATCGCAACCGTTTGATGATACAAATAGTTCGTTATAAACCCCTGTAGCTGTTAGGATTTGAGTTCCGAATACATAGGATGAATTATTACATACTGAGTCGGTCGCATTAATACTTATAGTTGGATAAATAGTTATTACTGCAGCTAACGGGTCGGTTGTTCCGATGCAGCCGGCGCCTGTAAGGTTAGTTAAAGCGTATGTTCCGGCTTGGGTCACAGGCAAAATATACGGGTTGTCGCTCACATACGTTATTGTTGCAGGGCTGGTATTATCGATAGTGTAGGTAAAATCCCATGGTGGAACACCAGTAAAATCAATTGTAATATTTGCTGTTCCCCCGTTACAAATATTTGCATTCCCGCTTGAAATAGTTGCTGTTGATAAGGAATTAACATTTAATGTTAACAAAACAACAGAATCACAACCTGCTGCGGAGGTAAATGTTTCAGTATATGTTCCTGCATTTGATAATGTTTGTGAACCGAAAGTAAACGGAGAGCCTTCACAAGTTGTAGCTGTAATTTCTTCACTTATTGCCGGAGTAACAATTAAAGTAAGAGTAACCAAAGAATCACACCCGTTTGCCGCAATAAATTTTTCGGTGTAAATACCACCTGAAGATAATGTCTGCGTTCCAAATGCAAATGAAGTGGCATTACAAATTGTGGCTTCCTGCATTTCTGAAATTTGTGGTTTAACATTCAAAGTAAGTGTTACAACAGAATCGCACCCATTTGAAGCGGTGAATTTTTCGGTATAGGTTCCGGCAGTAGTCAGAGTTTGAGTTCCAAGTGTATAGGAAGTAGCATCACAAATTGAAGTAGCATAAGCATATGTGGTACTCGGATTTACGTTGATTGTCGCACTGCCTGTGATAATAGATCCCTTGCAACCTACTCCGGAGATATCTGTTACTTGATATGTTCCGGCTTGTGTCGCTGTCAGCAGGTAGGGAGAGGTTGTAATATTCTCAACTGTTGTCGGATTCAAGCCTCCGATTGTATATGTCAGAGACCAGGGAGCTGTTCCGGTCAAAGAAATTGGGATATTCGTTGAATCCCCTGAACAGATTGTATTCACCCCACTTGTTATATTTGAAGAAGGGATAATGCTGTCAACAGTAATGGTAGGAATTCCCGAAAAACAGGTTCCTGTTTTGCTTGAATCTGACAAAGCTGTAATTTGATATGTTCCACCTTGGTAGGCAGATATTATATATGGATTAGAAGTTACATTATTAA
>JAPLDC010000303.1 GCA_026391935.1 Bacteroidota bacterium
AAACCGATCACAGCCTATAATTTCAAAAATAAATTGAAACTATATTTAAAAGATTGTGATCCAATTTTACTTGAAATTAATAATCCGAATCTTTTCATTGATGACCTCCCGGCATTATTTAAGAATTATAATCGTTTATGCCTCAATTAATAGTATCAAATTTACCATCGAAGCTCAAGAACAAAACAATCTTTTATTCTTATTTTTACAATTTTTTCAATACATTATTCTGTACTTTCTAATTTCCTAGGAATTTAAAGTAATTATTTTTACTTTTAGCAATACAAAAGAGAATGATTATTATTTCTTTCATGCTAAATAAAAAAAAACTAATATTGAAATACGAATGTCATTAGGATTACTTTCCGATTGAATAATTGAATGCCTAAACGAATGAACCAATTGACTGATAAAAAAAGAATAATAAATTCGTCCCTCGAGGAAACTATTTTGCTGAAAGCTTTTGATTTGATGTGCACAGCAAAAGCAATGTCGGAATTGTATGAAGCGAATAAAGAAGTTACTTCAAAATATGTTCATGCTACTTCCCGCGGACATGAAGCAATTCAGCTTGCTGTTGGTTTGCAATTGTTACCTCAGGATTTTCTTTCTGCATATTATCGTGACGACAGCATGTTGCTTGGTATTGGAATGCACCCTTATGATCTAATGTTGCAATTATTAGCAAAACGCGATGATCCTTTTTCAGGAGGAAGAACCTATTATAGTCATCCTAGTTTAAAAAGAGATGATATGCCCAAGATCCCAATGCAATCATCTGCAACAGGCATGCAGGCCATTCCGACTACAGGCGTGGCAATGGGAATTCAATATCTGGAAAAACAAGGCCTCTCCGCAACCCTCTCCAAAGGAGAGGGAGATGGTGAAAAAAAGCCAATCGCTGTTTGTTCTTTAGGTGATGCCTGCATCACGGAAGGAGAAGTAGCTGAAGCCTTTCAGATGGCTGTTTTAAAAAAATTGCCGATCCTCTACGTCGTACAAGATAATGAATGGGATATTTCAGCGAGTTCAAAAGAGATACGAGCACAAGATGCAACTGAATATGCAAAGGGATTTAAAGGATTAGAGACCCGCACAATTGATGGAACAGATTTTGAAAAATCCTATAACACTGTTAAAGAAGTAATAGCTATCATCCGTAAAGAGCGAAGACCATTTTTAATTCATGCAAAAGTTCCCTTGTTAAATCACCATACATCAGGTGTTCGTAAAGAATGGTACCGCGATGATCTGGAGGAAGCACAAAAACGTGACCCGTATCCTAGGTTGCGAAATCAAATGATAGTGGCTGGCTTTGATATTTCTGAATTAGATGCAATTGAAAGATCCGCAAAAGAAAAAGTTGCAGCCGACTATAAAAATGCATTAATAGCTGAAGATCCACGTCCGGAAGATCTGTTTGATCACGACTTCGCTCCTACCCCAATTTTAGAAGAAAAAGGAGAACGCGAGCCAGCAGGAAAAGAAAGAACAGTGATGGTAGATTCTGCACTATTCGCCATCCGTGAACTAATGACAAAGCATCCGGAATGTTTGTTATACGGACAAGATGTTGGAGGACGCTTAGGAGGCGTATTCCGTGAAGCAGCAACGCTGGCACAGACATTTGGCGACCATCGTGTTTTCAACACTCCCATTCAAGAAGCATTTATTATTGGAAGTACTGTTGGCATGAGCGCTGCCGGGTGCAAACCAATTGTTGAAGTCCAGTTTGCTGATTATATATGGCCCGGCTTAAATCAATTATTTACTGAAGTAAGCCGTTCCTGTTATTTATCAAATGGTAAATGGCCGGTAAGCGCTATTATACGTGTTCCTATTGGTGCATATGGAAGTGGCGGACCTTATCACTCCTCTAGTATCGAAAGTATTCTAACAAATATCCGCGGAATAAAAATTTGTTATCCATCGACCGGTGCTGATCTAAAAGGATTGATGAAAGCTGCTTATTATGATCCGAATCCAGTAATAATGCTTGAGCACAAAGGTTTGTACTGGAGTAAGATCAAAGGAACAGAAGATGCTAAAACCATTGAACCTGATGAAAATTATATCATTCCATTCGGAAAAGCTAGAATGGTACAGACAATAGATGCAAATAAAGAAAAAGGCTCTATCACAATCATAACCTATGGAATGGGCGTGTATTGGGCAAAGAATGCAGCAAAAGATTTTCCAGATCAAGTGGAAATTGTTGACTTGCGAACTTTAAATCCTTTGGACGAAGAAACAATTATTGCATCTGTAAAAAAACATAGCAAATGTATTGTATTAACTGAAGAACCTTATAACAATGGTTTTCCTCAGGCATTAGCAGGAAGAATTTCTAAAAAATGTTTTGAATTTTTAGATGCTCCTGTTGAAGTAATAGGTTCAGAAAATTTACCGGCTATTCCTTTGAATTCAATTTTAGAAACTACGATGTTACCAAATGCAAGCAAAGTTTCTAAAGCGATTGGGAAATTATTGGCATATTAATAAGCTTACGGAGAAAGTCAACATAGAAGAAAACTGGTCAACTAAATCTATTACACTGGAGCAAGTCCCCCTTCAAAGGGGGCAGGGGGATGACAAGAGGATGACGAAGAGTAATACAAACTTGGATAAATAAAACTATTAAAACGGAGCAAGTCCCCCTTCAAAGGGGGCAGGGGGATGATGGATTATGATTACAGAGCACAACAATTATTATAACAAAAGATTAAAGCCATTAGCACGAGATCTTAGAAATAATTCTACCAAAGGCGAAATAAGAATCTGGTGTGAATTATTGAAGAATAAAAGAATGCTAGGCTTTCAATTCCTCCGTCAAAGATCAATTGCAAATTACATTGCTGATTTTATGTGTAAAGAATTACATTTGATAATTGAAATTGATGGATATTCACACGATTTTAAATATGAAGAAGATTT
>JAPLDC010000364.1 GCA_026391935.1 Bacteroidota bacterium
GTGCTTGTTAGGAAATCTTTATTTTAAAATAGTATCATTATGAAATTACTCGAAGGAAAAATAGCTTTAATTACTGGTGCTTCTCGTGGTATCGGTCATGGTATTGCTTTGAAATTTGCAGAACATGGTGCAAACATCGCATTTACCTATTTATCATCAGTTGAAAAAGGAGAAGCATTGGTAAAAGAATTAGAGGCTTTTGGAATAAAAGCAAAAGGTTATCGTTCGGATGCTGCAAATTTTAAAGCGGCCGAAGAACTCGTAAATAGTGTTGTTGCCGATTTTGGTACAGTGGATGTTTTAGTAAATAACGCAGGAATCACCCGTGACACATTATTGATGCGCATGAGTGAAGAACAGTGGGATGAAGTGATGAATGCCAATTTAAAATCGGTGTTCAACCTTACAAAAGCGGTTCAAAAACCGATGTTGAAACAACGTAAAGGTTCTATTATTAACATGAGTTCTATTATTGGAGTGAAAGGTAATGCCGGACAATCTAACTACGCTGCTTCTAAAGCAGGGATAATTGGTTTTACAAAATCTATCGCGCAGGAACTGGGTTCACGTAATATACGTTGCAATGCTCTTGCTCCCGGGTTTATTGAAACGGAGATGACAGATGCTTTGGACCCTAAAATTGTGGAAGGGTGGAGAAGCAGTATTCCTTTGAAGCGCGGTGGAACTGTTGAAGATGTTGCGAATGCAACCGTTTTTTTAGCGTCAGATATGAGTGCATATGTTTCTGGACAAGTTATCAATGTTTGCGGTGGATTGCTCACTTAAGTTGCAAGTGTCATTTCAGAAGAATAAAACGTTGCGTCTTTTCGCCTGTGCGGCAAAACTACTATGAACATTATTTTCGAATATACTTCCTGGTTAATAATTTTCTGTTTGCTTGCAGGCCTTGCATATGCTTTGGTGCTTTATAGAAAGGATAAAAAACTTTCTGAAATCCCTGTTTGGGTCATTAATCTAATGGCAGCCTTCCGTTTTTCATGTATCAGCATTCTATGTTTTCTTTTATTATCCCCTCTTTTAAAAACTGTTAATCGGAGCGTTGAAAAGCCTATTATTATTATAGCACAAGATAATTCAGAGTCCCTACTTGCGACAAAGGATTCGTCCTTCTATAAAAAAGAATACAAACAGAATTTGCAAAAAATAATGAATGTGTTGAGCGAAAAATATGAAGTGCGTTCCTATACTTTTGCCGATAAAATCAAAGAACTCAATAGTGTTGATTCATTAAAATACAATGAAAAGCAAACCGATATGTCTTCTTTATTTGATGAAATAGAAACACGTTACAGCAATAGAAACGTTGGTGCAATTATTGTCGCCAGTGATGGATTATATAACAAAGGTTCTAATCCTGTTTTTACTTCTGATAAAATAAAAATCCCCATTTATACAATTGCCCTTGGCGATACTACAATAAAGAAAGATGTTATTCTTTCTAAAGTTGATCATAATCGTTTGGCTTATCTCGGCAACGAATTTCCAATGGAAATAGTTGTGAGCGCTAAACAATTAAAAGGAAAAACAACAACGCTAACCGTGTCAAAGAATGGGAGTACTCTTTTTTCTCAGACAATAAATTTTAATTCGGATGCATTCACACTTACTATTCCTGTTTTGCTTCAGGCGAAAGAAGTAGGTTTGCAACGATATACTATTAAGCTTTCTGCTGTTCCTGAGGAGATGAGTGTTGTAAATAATTCACACGATGTATTTATTGATGTTCTGGATGCTCGCCAAAAAATACTGATCCTGTCAGATGC
>JAPLDC010000426.1 GCA_026391935.1 Bacteroidota bacterium
TGATCTTGGTGTTGAGGTGCCAATGCAGGAGGTTCCTGTGATTCAGAAAATGTTGGTTCGCAAATGTTTGGCAGCTTCTAAGCCTGTAATTATTGCGACACAAATGATGGAAAGTATGATTACAAATATTAGTCCTTCACGAGCAGAAGTGAATGATGTTGCAAATAGTGTAATGGATGGTGCTGATGCGGTAATGTTAAGTGGTGAAACTTCAGTAGGAAACCATCCTGCAAAAGTTGTGGAAGCAATGACAAAAATTATTGAGCATGTTGAAGCCAATAGTGATATTTATAATAGAGGGAATGATGCTCCGGAAGTTGATTTGCGTAATGACCGATTTTTATCGGATTCAATTTGTTACACCGCTGCAAAAATGGCTGAACGTACAAGTGCAGCTGCGATCGTTACAATGACGCATTCAGGGTATACCGCATTTAAATTAGCAAGTCATCGCCCTAAGGCAGATATATTCGTTTTTACAGACAATTACGATATTCTTACCACGCTAAATTTGGTTTGGGGGGTAAGAGGTTTTTATTACGATAAAAATATAAGTACAGATCATACCATCGCAGATATTAAATTTATTTTAAAGAAAAGTGGAAAAGTGAATTTGAATGATCTGGTAATAAACATTGCGAGTATTCCATTAAGTGAAAAAGGAAAAGCGAATATGATCAAGTTGAGTGCAGTAGAATAGGTGCTGATAAAACGCCCTTCGACTCCGCTCAGGGTGACCAAGGAGAAGCAGAATTTTGTGTGCTGTTATGTTGAGCCTTTCGAAACGTGTAAGTGGGCTTTCAGACCTTCTCTTGATAGTGAATTTACGAATCTGTGTGTAATTATAATCTTAGCTGAATGCATTCCTCTTGAGAGGGGCAGAAGGGTGTAAGAAAATATTGATTATAAATTAAAATAGAATATGAAAAAAATATTTTACCTCAGCTCTTGTTCTACTTGTTCTCGGATTATTTCAGAACTAGTTTTAGAAACGGCCGGTTATCATTATCGGGAGTAAAATATTTATCGGGAATTCTAAAAATACAATAGTGGCAGTAAAAGCTGAATTATAATTCATAATGAACAAAACGCTGCAAGCACATTTTTCTTTGATCCTTGTTAACATTATTTATGCGGCTAATTTTTCTATTGCCAAAGAAGTAATGCCATCACATATTAAGCCCTTTGCATTTGTATTGATGCGTGTTGTGAGTGCTCTTATTCTTTTCTGGTTAGTAAGTACTTTTTTTATTAAAGAAAAAGTTGATAAAAAAGATCTTCCATATATGGCGATGCTGGGTGTTTTTGGAGTTGCACTCAATCAATTACTTTTTCTTAAGGGATTAAGTATTACCCAGCCAATTAATGGTGCGATTATAATGACTTCCAATCCAATCATTGTTATAATAATTGCAGCGATTTTTTTGAAAGAAAAAATTTCTCTTCAAAAAATGATAGGTATAATCAGCGGAGTAGTCGGAGCCCTGATCATGCTGTTGTATGGAAAAAATTTTGCTTTCGGTTCAGATACAATTTTGGGCGACATGCTCATTCTTATTAATTCTTTTTCCTGGGCACTATACATTGTATTGGCAAAACCATTAATGAAAAAGTATAACACGTTTACCGTTGTTAAATGGGTTTTTCTATTCGGATTTTTATATGTTTTGCCCTTCGGATTTTCTGAATTTCAACAAATAGATTTTGCTTCTTTTTCACCCTCAATTTGGCGCGATGTTTTGTTTGTAGTTATAGCAACTACCTTTTTTGCATATATCTTTAACACCTACGCCTTAAGGGCATTAAGCCCATCTGTCGTAAGCATTTATATTTATTTACAACCTTTTTTAGCAACACTTATCGCAGTTTATATTTATAAGAATGATGCACTCGATTTACGTAAAATAACAGCAGCAGTACTTATAATTTTGGGGGTATACTTGGTTAGTTTTCCTTTTAAAAAGCTCAAAAAAAACGATTGATTCTTCTTTCTCCCTTTCCCAAATAATAAAGGAAAAACCTTACATTTGTTTTTCATAAATAATGAAGATAAAATGCAAATGAAATCAATGACCGGGTTTGGGAAAGCCATTGGAGAAATCCCCGGAAAAAAAGTAACAGTTGAGATCCGTTCACTTAACAGTAAACAGCTGGATTTGAATTTGCGCCTTCCTTATTTATATAAGGAGAAAGAGCTGGAATTACGCTCTGATATTTCCAAACAATTAGAGCGAGGAAAAGTGGATGTAACAGTTTTTACTGAATCAACGCTTGATGTGTTGCCGGTTTCAATTAATAAATTGTTGGCGAAAAATTATTACAAGGAATTAAAAAGCTTGGCGAAGGAACTAGAGGAGGGTGATCAAAATTTATTAGCATTGGTTTTGAAAATGCCTGATGTGATGAAAGCTGAACGTGAAATTGTGGAGTTGGATGAGACAGAGTGGAAGCAAGTAAGAACAACTGTTGACAAGGCAATTGAGGCTTTTCAAAAATTCAGAAACGATGAAGGGAATACGTTGGCGAACGAGTTTGTTAATCGAATTGGATTAATAGATAATCTGCTTTCTGAAGTAATAAAGATGGATGCTCCTCGGGTGGAAAATATTCGTACACGTATCAAAAATAATCTGGCAGAAGCAATTGATAAAGAAAAGATTGATCAAAATCGTTTCGAGCAAGAACTTATTTATTATATCGAAAAATTAGATATCACTGAAGAGAAGTTGCGTTTAAAAACGCATATCGATTATTTTGTGATTACAATGAAAGAGCCTGGCAGTGGTAGAAAACTTGGTTTCATAACTCAGGAGATTGGGCGTGAAATAAATACCATCGGCTCCAAAGCGAATGATGCAAACGTACAGAAGCTTGTCGTTCAAATGAAGGATGAGTTGGAAAAAATAAAGGAACAGCTGTTAAACGTATTGTAATCTGTTTATATAGAATAGTATCTATGATAGGATAGATTAAAATTGAATAATTCGCTGACAAAAAGTATAAAAACAGAATTGAAAGATAGAGTGAACAATTAGAATATCCTTTATCTATAATTAAACAATAATTTATGAAAGGAAAACTCATCATATTTTCTGCACCTTCAGGAGCTGGTAAGACAACAATTGTTCAGCACTTATTGAAGAATATTCCATTGTTGGAATTTTCTGTTTCCGCCTGCAGCAGACCGATGCGAAAAGACGAAACGCAGGGTGTTGATTATTATTTTATTTCTGTTGATGAATTCAAAATAAAAATAAGTAACAACGACTTTGTTGAATGGGAAGAGGTTTATAAGGATAATTTTTATGGAACCTTAAAATCTGAAATTGAACGTATCTGGAAAAAGGGACACCATATTATTTTTGATATGGATGTTGTGGGGGGATTGAATTTGAAAAAGCAATTTGACAAAAATGCATTGGCCTTATTTGTGATGCCACCAAGTATTCAGCATCTTGAAAATCGTTTAAAAATGCGTGAAACAGAAACTCCTGAAAGTATTGCAAGACGATTAGGGAAAGCGGAAGTTGAATTGCAAACCGCAGAGCAGTTTGATAAAATAATATTGAATGATACGCTCGAACATGCATTTATTGAAGCAGAAAAAGTTGTAAGGGAATTTCTTTTATAATTTTTTTGCATTTCAAAAGGTTTTGTTTCTATGTATTAAGTTATAAGCAGAACATATTCCTTTCTTGAGACGACTTGAGGGCGTTTAAAACGAATCAGAATTAAAGAAGTAAATCAATTATGGCAAAAATTCTTACAATAGATATTCACACACACATTCTTCCTGAGCACATTCCGAATTGGAAAGAAAAATTTGGGTATGGTGGATTTGTGCAGTTGCAGCATCATAAACCGTGTTGCGCAAATATGATTTTGGATGATGGTAAGTTTTTTCGGGAGATCGAAGATAATTGCTGGAGTGCAGAGAAACGTATAAATGAATGTGATCAGCATCATGTGGATGTACAGGTGCTGTCAACCGTTCCGGTAATGTTTAACTATTGGGCAAAGCCACCAGATTGTTTAGAGCTATCAATTTTTTTGAATGACCATATTGCAGATATCGTGAAACGTTTTCCGAAACGTTTTCTTGGTTTGGGAACCATCCCATTGCAGTCGCCAGAATTGGCAATACAAGAATTGAAAAGATGCAAAGAGATTGGACTAGTCGGGGTTCAGATTGGTTCACACGTTAATGATTGGAATTTAAGTGATGCCAATTTATTTCCGGTTTTTGAAGCCTGTGAAAAATTAGACCTTGCTGTTTTTGTTCATCCATGGGATATGATGGGCCAAGACAAAATGCAAAAATACTGGTTGCCTTGGTTGGTTGGAATGCCTGCGGAAACTTCACTGGCAATTTGTTCAATGATCTTTGGCGGTGTATTTGAGCGACTTCCAAATTTAAGAGTAGCTTTTGCACACGGAGGGGGTTCATTTCCTGCAACAATTGGTCGCATTGAGCATGGGTTTAATTGCCGCCCAGATCTAGTTGCGGTTGATAACAAAATAAATCCCAGGGAATATTTAGGCAAATTTTGGATCGATAGTTTGGTACATGATGATACAATGTTGGATTTTGTGGTTGGGATGTTTGGTGCTGATAAAGTTGCGTTGGGAACCGATTATCCTTTTCCTTTAGGTGAATTGCAGCCCGGAAAACTTATTAAAGATATGCCGTATGAACGCGAAGTAAAAGAATTGTTGCTTAATGGAGCAGCATTACAATGGCTGAATTTAAAGAAAGAGAAGTTTCTTTAGATTTTAATTGACAGATTCAATAGATTTGGTTTTGTATACTTTCAATCGAATTAGTGCATATGAGCATTTGAGGCCTCATTCGACATTAACTTATTAAATTTTTGCTGTTTTATTGACATAAAACTTTTTTTCTCAATTTTACTTTCCAGCCAAGAAATCAAGTCAAATAGATTCAGCGCATTTTTCTCTACCTTATTTGTTGTTAATTCTTCAATGTTGTTTTTTAGTTTTACGAAATCATTTGTCAGCGATAATGATGGGCGATCTTTTCCCTGCGTATTTTTAAAGAATGAAATAATTTGCTTTTCAAATTGATACAGTTTATTTCGTTTCAGCAATAGGCGGTAGGTCGAACGGATGCGTTTTTCCATCATATCCTGATCATCTAATTCAAAATAAATAATTAAACTTAAAATGTGAGCGAAGCAAAAAAGATCACTTCTGAAATCTAGATCAGTGTTATGCAAAAGAAGATTGATATTTTGATTAGCTAGTTTATATTCTCCTAATCCAATATAAATATATGCAAGTGCATAATGATGTAATTGTTTTTCTTTTTGCAGACTTTTTGTTTGTGGAAGAAGCGCATATATTTTTTCTAATTTTTTTGCAATTTCCAAGGCTTTATTGAATTCCCCTGTTGGTATATATACAAATAATTTTAAATTTTCAGTCAGTAACTCAAAATTTCGATTTAGCTGACCATATTGTTTTACAAAGCGATCCATTCGTTCCAATGTTTTGAACAGATCAGAATAAAGCATCAGTGAAAGTTCATTTACCGCTTTGTTTCGCAATAAGCCAATATATGTGAATGGTTTTAATTCCAGCATGTGTTTGTTTTGATCTAAGAGATCCACATTCTTTTTTAAAATTTCATTTGCCTGCTCTTGTTCATTGATAGTGAATAAGAAATTTGCCTGCATCAGATTACGGTAGTATTGTGCATTAAAGGTGTTTAGTAAATTTTTGTCATTTCTTTTTGCTTCATTTGCAATTTTTTGAAATTCCAAAACATCTTCATCGTTCCTTGCTAAACCAGTGTATAAAGCCTTTGCACGTAATTTTTGGTACAAGTGTTTGTAGCCGATTATTATCTTCTTTTTTTCTATAGTTCCATATAATTCTTCAAAATATTTATTTACCAATTTCAAATAATTTTCAGGAGTAGCCTCTTCCACTAGTAGTATAATTTCCCAATCAATGAATTCTTCCATCACTTCATACAATTCATGTTCAAGAGCAATAGCTTTTGATTTCAGGATCATCTTTTTTGCTACAATAGGAAGGTTTTTATTGTAAAGGATCTCAATTTGATTAAGGGAACTGCGAAGCTCACTTTTTACATTGTTATTATAAGATTCCAGAGATTTTAAAATGAACTTAAATAAATAGTTTTTTGCTACAGCAAAATTATTGTTTGTTGGCTCTCCCTTAAATTTGCGAATGATCTCCTTTTCATCGTATACTTTTTGTTTGTCGATGGCATCAAAGATCTTTATGTATTTATTTTCAGACCCAATCACATGAAGCAAAGCCTGTTTTTTTATATACCCTTTTTCAGGAGCAGATAAAGATTTAATTAGCAGGTGCAAATGATTGGCCGACATAGTTGTTTTTCACTAAAAATTTTGGGAGCATACAAATATATCATTTGATAGGAGAAAAACTAAATTTATTTGATTTAATACTCTTTTATTCAGCTAATTCCGAATTAAAATATGGCTTCGAATACTTAAAATATGAATGCATAATAAGTTTGGCAAATTGTTTTTATTAGTAGTAAAATCAACAGTTTTAAGAAAACTGTCACTTTTAATTTGTCTTTTATGGGTCTAAAAAAACCCTTTCGAAATCTTATTTTATGATGTTTTTGGTTTGGATTTAGGATTATATAGGTTCACATTTGTCGTGTAATATTAATCATTAGTCTCCCGACTGTGATTTGTTACAAAAAGCTTGTTGTTGTGAAGGAGTAGCACAACAGTGTTTCATGTTTAGTTTTATCAAAATCCCGAAGTTCTGACAAGCTCTTCGGGATTTATTTTTATCAAAATTCAAATTTGAAAAAAGCAGCCTTTGTTCCTAAGTGCATAATTTATTTCACAATCATAATAGAATAGTTTTTTAGTTTAATCCATTAAATTTCGCTCTCCGTCTAACTAACACTGCAACATTACATTGGGATGAAAATATTTTCGTAAATTCGCTGTTATCCAGAATATAGTCGAAAAACAATATTTAAAATCATAATTAATCATGAGTGATGCAATAAAACATGAGTGTGGAATAGCAATGATACGTTTGCTGAAACCACTGGATTATTACATCAAAAAATATGGGACTCCGTTATATGGGGTAAATAAACTGTATTTACTCATGGAGAAACAGCACAATAGAGGACAAGATGGTGCAGGAGTTGCGAATATTAAATTTGATGTAATTCCAGGTACAAAATACATCAGCAGAACTAGAGCCGTTGGTAGTTCTGCAATAAAAGAAATATTTGGAAAAATAAATTCGAGTTTAGAAGACATCAGCAAAAGAAATCCTGAAAAATTAAAAGATGCTATTTGGCTGAAAAAAAATCTACCCTACACTGGTGAATTGTTTTTAGGCCATTTGCGCTATGGAACGTTTGGAGGAAATAGTATTGAAAATTGTCATCCTTTTTTACGTCAGAATAATTGGATGACCCGCAATTTAGTTGTAGCAGGTAATTTTAATCTAACCAATGTTGATGAACTTTTTGATCAGCTGGTGGAACTTGGACAACACCCCAAAGAAAAAGCAGATACAGTTACTGTTATGGAAAAGATCGGACATTTTCTGGATGAGGAAAATGAAAGGTTGTTTCAGAAATTTAAAAAAGAAGGATTTTCTAATGCGGAGATATCTTCATTGATAGCACAGCATTTGGATGTGGAGCGAATCTTAAAAGATGCAAGTAAAAAATGGGATGGTGGTTACGCCATGGCTGGATTGTTAGGACATGGAGATGCATTTGTGCTTCGCGATCCAAGTGGTATTCGACCGGTGTTTTATTATTCGGATGATGAGATTGTTGTTGTTACTTCTGAGCGGCCTGTAATACAAACAGCTTTTAATGTTCCTATGGGAGATGTAAAAGAATTGGCCCCGGGCAGTGCACTTATCATTAAAAAAGACGGAACGTTTGGGCCAAAAGAAATTTTAGAACCGTTGGAGAAAACTTCTTGTTCCTTTGAACGCATCTATTTTTCACGTGGAAGCGATGCTGATATATATATTGAGCGTCAAAAATTAGGAAGTCAACTTTGTCCTTCTGTTTTAAAATCTGTGGATTATGATTTAAAAAATACCGTTTTTTCTTATATACCAAATACTGCAGAAGTCGCATTTGGCGGTTTGATCGAAGGATTACATCATTATACAAATACAATAAAGAAACATAAGATTTTGCAAATGGGAGCTGCTGTGCATGACCCTGAATTAAGTGAAATTCTTTCTATTATGCCACGCGTTCATAAAATTGCAATCAAAGATGCGAAGCTGAGGACCTTTATTACCAATGATTCGCAACGTGACGATATGGTAGCGCACGTGTATGATACAACTTATGGTGTAATAAAAGCAGGTGTTGATAATTTAGTGATCGTTGACGATTCGATTGTCCGCGGTACTACTTTAAAACAAAGTATTTTAAAAATATTAGATCGCTTAGGTCCGAAAAAAATAGTTGTTGTTTCTTCCGCACCACAAATTCGTTATCCGGATTGCTATGGAATTGATATGGCTAAATTGGGCGATTTTATTGCTTTTCAAGCTGCAGTGCAATTGTTGAAAGATAATTTCAAAGATAATTTATTGGACGAACTTTATGAAAAAGCAAAAATGCAAGAAGGTTTGCCTAAGGAACAAATAATAAATGTTGTAAAAGAAATATACGAACCGTTTACAGCTGAGCAAATTTCAACAAAAATTTCAGAATTACTTCGCCCCGAAGGGATAAAGGCAGAAGTTGAAATTATTTATCAGTCGATTGAAGGTTTACACAATGCGATTCCTAACCATTCCGGTGATTGGTATTTTACTGGAAATTATCCTACAGCAGGAGGGAATAAAGTGGTGAATAAATCTTTCATCAATTATATGGAAGGGAAAAATGTGAGAGCATATTGATAGTGTAAAAATATTTTTTTGTAAAAGACCTCAGATTTTAATCTGAGGTCTTTTTTTTATGTTTTTCTCTTTTGTCGTTCCCAAAATCTCCTTTGTCGGTTTTATTTTAACGCTTAACTAAAGAAATATTTTTAACAGATTTTTATAGTGAGGTGACGAATTGCCAGCCATTCAAAAGCATGATTTTTGTCATGAAATTAGATGCAAACAAGAATTAAATTTGTATTACTCTCTTCAATGTTTTCATTGTAAAACTTTTAAATCTTTATTTAGTAGGCGTTTTCTGGATGAACAGATTTTCGGTTTTTTCTGTCAAAAAAAATATGCAAACATTATTTTTTACAAATATTATTTAGCCTGAATTTTAATAAGAACAAAATATATTTACTATAATTTAAAATCAAAAAAATGAAAAAAATGTACAATTTCAGAAAAACTGTGGCGAATGTCTCGAGGCATGCAAGGTCTTTATCCCTTTTGCTAGTGATGGGTTTATTATTTGTCCCCTCTGCATTCTCTCAAGTAGTTAATAATAGCGAGTCTTTTGATGGAGCAACGTTTGTTCCAACAGGCTGGACCAATTTTTTAACTTCTGGTACAAATACATGGACAAGAGTTACTACTGGAACTACCCCAACTTGCACCCCGCATTCTGGTGCAGCAATGGCAAAGTTTAATTCTTATACTACGAATAGTGGAGTACGTTCCATTATTACACCTGTAATTGATTTAAGCGGACGCGGTGCCACTGCAACGAATGTTTCATTTTGGATGTATCGTGATAATAATGCAACGTATGCATCTACTGCAGATAAAATTGATGTTTTATACAATACAGCAGCTAATGTGACGGGCGCTACCTTATTAGGAAGTGTTAACCGTTCAACAACCTTGGCTCCAGTCGTAGCTACCGCTGGTTGGTATCAGTATACCTTTGCTGTTCCTGCAGGCTTTACAGGCACCACGAATTACCTTATAATAAGAGGTACAAGTGCTTGGGGGGACAACATCTTCGTTGATGATGTTGCTTGGCAAAGTTTCCTTCTTGCGTGTACCGGAACTCCAGCTCCTGGTAATACCCTGTCTTCTTTAAATCCAGTTTGTTCAGGAGCTTCCTTCATGCTTTCATTACAAAATGCTACAACAGGAAGCGGTGTAACTTACCAATGGCAATCTTCAGCAGATGGTATTACCTATGCTAATATTGGTGGTGCAACTTTAGCAACATATTCTACTACTCAAACTTCAGCAACCTTTTACCAATGTATTGTAACGTGTACAGTAAGTGGGTTAGCATCTACTTCAACGTTCATAAATGTGCCAATGAATCCTTTTTATTTATGTTCTTGCACTGCGATCCCTTCATCAACAGCAGACGAGGAAATAACAAATGTAACTGTTGGAAGTTTGAATAACTCTTCAACATGTGCAACAGTTGCACCTGGTCCGGGATCAATAGCAACGCGTTATGGAAATTATATGTCAGGAGCAGGTGCTCCTGCAGCTCCTTCAATCGTTAGGTCTAGTCCTACCTCTGTTTCTGTGACCGTTGGATCTTGTGGTTCCACTAATTATACAAGCGGACTTGCTATTTTTATGGATCTTAACCACAATGGAAGTTTTGCGGATGCTGGAGAAAAAGTATATTCAAGCGGTGCATCAGCAAGCATAAATAATATTCCTGCAACAGTTGTTCCTATTAGTATTACAATTCCGGGAACTGCAACCTTGGGTGTTACTGCTATGCGTGTCATCAGTGATGAATCCACTTCTGGAGATGCAATTACACCTTGTATCGTTTTTACATATGGCGAAACAGAAGACTACCTCGTTAATATTGTGGATCTTCCACCAACTCCGCCAACTCCAACACAGAGTGTTGCTGTTCCGTCTTGTTCAAGCGGTACAGATCTTTCTGTTGCAGGTTCACCTGCAGTGGGTGATGCTTGGTATTGGCAAACAACTGCTTTAGGAACCAGTTTATCTACTCCTGTTTCTGGGCCCTATACTGTTTTTGTAAATGGTATTTATTATGTGAGAGCTTATAATGCAATGTATTCCTTTTGGTCTGCGGCATCCAGCTCCATCACCGTTTCCAACATTCCTGTAGCTCCATTGCCTCCAACACCAACAGCAGTTACACCGGCTTGTTTAAGCACAAGTCTTTCGGTTCCTGCTGCAAGTGGTAGTGTTACTTTCTATTGGCAAGGAACAACTGCAGGAGGAACAAGTGCTTCTCTTGATGCAGCGTCTCCTTATATAGCTACAACATCAGGCACCTATTATGTTGCTGCTTACGATGCTTCAACATCTTGTTGGTCTAATACAAATGGTCTTGCTGTTGTTATCGACACCTATGTGCCTGCAACACCAACAACAACTACAAGCAGTTTAATTATTTGTCAAGGTTCAGCATCTGCAATTATTAATGCAGGCGCCCCTTCAGCTGCATCATTAACTGCAACTTTTGGGACAGGCTTAATATCTCCTGGAACTGCAACTAATTTTAATATTACTGTCCCTGCAATACCAGCGGGTGCAACTATAACAAGTACACAATTACAGATCATCGGTGCAAATGCAATAAATGGATCTTGGAGAAGTGAGATAAGAGTTGCTTTGTCGGGTTCTACAACATTAACGGCAACTCAAATTTCCGCATTATCATCAGGAGGATTAATAACACCTGATCCTTCGATTACTGTTCCTAACTTGCCATTGGCTGGTGGTCCGGTAACATTGACCTTGTCTGAATCATATGATGACGGAGGCGTAGACGATGCCTCATTTACGGAGATCAAATTAGTGATTGCATACACTCTTCCTGCTTCAACAATTACATGGTGGAATGCAGCAACTGTTGGAACTCAGGTAGGAACAGGAAGTCCGTTTGAAACAGTTGGAACAACTTTGTTACCAACAACTGCAACTCCTGGTACTTATACATTCTATGCACAAGCAGCATCAGGAGCTTGTTTAAGTTCTCCTCGTTTAGCAATTCCGATTATAGTAAATCCTGTTTTGATTACAATAAATCCAATCAATGTTCTTTGTAATGGAGGATCTGATGGATCGTTTAGTTTAGGAACTGTAACATGTGGTGTAGGTCCATTTACCTATTCTGTAAATGGCGGTGCTTTTGGAGTTATACCAACAAACTTAACTGCAGGTACATATGCTATCATTGCAAAAGATTCTAATGGAGATAATTCTTCCTCTATTTCTCTTACAGTGACTGAACCAAGCTGGACAGTTCCAAATGCTGTAGCAGGTGGACCATTCAGTATTTGCCAAAATGCAGCAAGTGAAATTATTAGTGTTACCCCAGGTACAGTGGCCATTCCACAAACAGTTACTGTTCAGTTTGCATTAGCAGCGCAACCTGCTGATGGAGCTTATCCGGGTGCATTAATTGCAAGTGCAACAATGCCTGCGTTACCTGCAGGTGCAGTTGTTACATCTGCCACTTTATATGCTCCAGGAATTTCTACTAATTCCGGTTCTTATGAAACAGAATTTCAATTAGGTTTAACAGGTTCAGTAAACTCTGCAGCTGCTTCCGGTACAGGTGCAATATTTGGTGGAGGTATTTTTAATTATACACGACCAGTTTTACCTTCAGAAGTGAACATTTCAGGAGGGGCTCTGGATTTATTATATTATGAATCATATGATGATTACGCTGGCGCGGCTGATGCAAATTTTACGTTAGGTGCATCTTCTGTAACTTTAACGATTACCTATACTCCTGGCACATCCATCACTTGGTTTGATGCAAGTACAGGAGGAACTTCCTTAGGAACAGGAAGTACATTAGAAACCGTTGGTACAAGTGTGTTACCAACAACTGCAACACCAGGCACATATAATTTTTATGCCGAAGGCGTATACAGTGGATGTACAAGTCCTGCAAGAACATTGGTAACAGTGACTGTAAATGCTTTACCGGTTGTAACGGCATCATCATCAGCTGCTGCAGTTTGTTCGGGAACAGCTGTTACATTAAATGGTGGAGGAGCATTAACATATGTTTGGGATAATAGTGTTACTGATGCAATAGCATTTACTCCTTCCGCTACAACAACATATAATGTAATTGGAACAGACGGTAATGGATGTACAAATACTGCTTCAGCAATTGTCACAGTAAATGATTTACCTATTGTAGCAGCTACATCTACACCAGTATTGTGTAATGGAGGATCATCTACAATAACAGTAACTGCAACTAGCGGATCTCCTGCATATGTGGGTGAAGGTTCATTTACTCAACTTGCAGGAACTGTTGTATACACAGTAACTGATGCTAACTCTTGTGCTGGAACAACTTCCGTATCAGTAACAGAACCGACAGCTATTGTGACTAGTTCTTCTTCAACAGCTATATTATGTAATGCAGGAACATCAACTGTTACAATTTCTGCAACAGGTGGTACTGGTTCTTTCACAGGAACAGGAATATTTACTCAAGCTGCAGGAACAATAGTTTATACTGTAACGGATGCAAATTCATGTCCTTCATCAACTAGTGTGGCGGTTACAGAACCAACTGCAATAGTATTGAGTTCAAGTGAAACAGGAGTGTTGTGATTTGGTGGAACTTCTGCTGTTACCATTTCTGCTACCGGTGGAACGGGTGCCTATACCGGAACGGGAACATTCCCTCAATCAGCGGGTACTATTACTTATAATGTAACGGATGCGAATGCTTGTCCTGCATCACTTGCTGTTGTTGTTGCTGAACCAACACTATTAAGTGCTAGTTCTACTACAACGGGTATACTTTGTTTTGGTGGATCGGCAACAGTTACCGTTTCTGCGTCAGGTGGAACTGCACCTTATACAGGTGAAGGCTCATTTGTTCAAGCACCAGGAACTGTTGTTTATAATATTTCTGATGCGAATGGTTGTACAACATCTGTTAGTGCATCTGAAACAGAACCATCTGAAATGTTCTTAGGAAGTGGTGCAACATCTATTCTTTGTAATGGAGGAGCATCAACAATAACCATTTCAGCCATTGGCGGAACAGGTTTATACACAGGAACAGGAACATTTTCACAATTGGCGGGCACTACAAATTATATCGTAACGGATGCGAATGGTTGTTCTGCTAATACAGATGTAACAGTTACTGAACCTTCTGCAATTATTCCTTCATCTTCATTTACTACAATTTTATGTAGCGGTGGAACATCAACTGTTACTTTAAGTGCAACAGGAGGAACAGGTGCATTAGCTGGAACTGGAATATTTACTCAAACAGCAGGTACAACAAATTATGTGGTAACGGATGCGAATGGATGTTCAGTTAATACTGACGTAATAATTACTGAACCAAGTGCAATTATTCCTTCATCAACTTATACTGCAATTTTATGTAACGGAGGAACATCAACCGTTACAGTAACTGCAACAGGAGGAACAGGTACACTAACAGGAACCGGAATATTTACTCAACCTGCAGGTACTGTTGTTTATACTGTTACAGATGCGAATAGTTGTACGGCAACTACAAGTCCTGTAATTACTGAACCAGCAGTCATTGCAACCACACAAACTGTGAATTTATGTTCAGGTCAAACAGTAACAATTGGTACTAATACATACTCAACACCGGGAACGTATACAGACATTATGCCTGCATTTAATACTTGTGATAGTACGGTTACTACTACAGTAACAACAACTACAATTGATGTTTCAACTGTTTCTGCTGGATTGTTGATTACAGCGAATAGTCTTACTGGAACATTCCAATGGTTAGATTGTAATTTAGGAAGTGCTCCGATAGCTACTGAAACAAATCAAAGTTACACGGCTGCCGGAAGTGGTGATTTTGCTGTACAAATAACAGATAATGGATGTGTTGATACATCTGCTTGCGTAAATATTAATGCAACAGGAATCAACAACAATTCATTTCAGAATAATTTGTCGGTAAGCCCAAATCCTACAAATGGAGTATTTAACATCACAATCAACAATGCAAATTATAGTGAATTGTTAATTAGCATCTTTGATCTTCAAGGAAAAGAAGTTTTCTCTTCCACAGATTTAAATGTGAATGGTAATTATAACAAACAAATTAATTTAGAAGATTTATCAAAAGGAGTGTATTATATTAAATTTAATGGAGGGTCTCAAATAAAAATTCAAAAATTGATCATTCAATAATTTAAATTGAAATAATAAAAAACCCTCATGCTTTTTGCATGAGGGTTTTTTTATTGTCGGCTTTAAAAAAGATATATGAAAATAAATAAAAATAAATATTCCAATTCTGTAAGTTATAAAATTGATGCTAAAGAAAGGGATTATTTATATATTAAGAATTCACAAATTTCGAATTCAGGCAGCGGTTTGTACACGGCTATTTTCATTTATAAGGATGAGGTAATCAGTTTGTTTAAAGGAGAAATAATAAATAGATTAGAAGCGAAAAATCGTTCCAAAAAAGGGAAAGATGCTTATTTTATTAATTTGTTAGATGGGTCAATATTGGATTCTATGGAAGTGAATTGTTTTGCTAAATATGCGAATGATGCCTTAGGTATTGCAAAATCAAAGTTTAAGATCAATTCAAAAATTTCATTGGATGAAAACGACAATGTCTGCATCGTTGCATTAAGAGACGTAAAAGTAGGCGAAGAGATTTTTTGCAGTTATGGCAAATCGTACTGGGAAAATTTTAAAAAGAGAATTTTTTTTTAGATAAAAAATAATCGTTTATGAAAATTAATAAGTACAAAACATCATAGCAAATTAGAAAATAGTGAATGGGAGCATTCGAGTTCATATATTCTCCCCTGTAAATGCGAATAACCGGCTTCTAATATCCTTTGTTCAAGTTCTTTGCTGTATCGCTGCCAGCCAATTTAAGCAACTATTCTTTTGCTATTATACCTATAAACAAAAAAAGGGAACCTCTCGATTCCCTTTTTTTGTAATTTTTTAGTAATTATTTTGAAACTACAATTCGTTTATAAATTACCGATTTGTTACTTAATCCTGTTAAAATATAAACTCCCGCATTTAAACTTTCCACATTCATTGTGAAATTATTAGTCGAATTCAAGACTACTGTTTGAAGTATTTGACCCAATTCGTTTAAAATAGAATATGTTCCTTCCTGTGAAGATTGTATTACAAAGGTTCCATTGTTCGGATTTGGATACACTTGAACAGAGCTGTTTTGGCTCTGTTCATTAATTCCGATTGTTGAAATGTTTACACATGCAGAGTAGCAACGTTTACCGTATTTACTGTCACTAATACTGTTGCCGTATTAATACATCCATTCAGATCAGTTGCTGTTACTGTATATGTAATATTTGTTGATGGAGCAACAGTATACCCAGCCGTTGAAGGACCTCCGGTCCAAGCATACGTACTTGCACCATTAGCAGTAAGCGTAGTATTTGATCCATTACAAATGGAAGTAGCACCTGTTATGGTAACGATAGGTAACGTATTTACAATTACCGTGACTGAACTAGTGTTTGTGCAGCCATTAATATCTGTTCCTAATACTGTATACATCGTGGTGTCTGTCGGAGCAAAAGCAACGTTGTCTAAAACTGAATTATCCCATATATAAGTTGCAGCCCCTCCACCTGTTAATGTTACTATATCGCCTATGCAAATTGCTGCTGCAGATGAGTTTGCAGTTACAGTGGGTAATACATTTACTGTTACAGCTATACTCGCAGTATTAGTACAACCATTAACATCTGTTCCAATTACGTTATATGTAGTACTAGCTGTTGGATTAAATACCACTCCATCAGTAACACTATTATCCCAAACATATGTAGAAGCCCCTCCACCGGTTAATGTGACAGGTGCTCCGGAACAAATTGCAGGAGCTGTTGAGTTTGCTGTTACTGTTGGGTTAGGTACATTAATAAGTGTTAGTCCTATTGCTGCTGAGTCTGAACAACCAAAAGAGTTTGTTTCTGTCAAATTATATACACCTAAAACATTTGTTGTATAGCTATTTGTTGTTTCACCTGCTAGTATAGTACCATTATAATACCATTGTAAAATCCCTGTTCCTGAAACAGTAAAAGTATTGCTAGCTAAAGGACAGAGCGCAGCGCTTCCAGATATTGCTACTACAGGAGTCGGATTAACAGTAACGTTCAATTGACTGATTGTATCACGAACAAAACCGTTGTCCAACAATATGTGTACATCAAAAGTACCTGCCGAAGAGTATATATGTGAAGCACCATCTAGTCCCATATTAGTAATGGCAATAGCTGAATGAGTACCATCACCCCAGTAATATGTAACACTATCAAATAATTGAAGGCTTCCCGCACCTATATAAAAAGTTTCACCTTGACAAATAGTTGTAGTACTGTTAGTAAATTGAGGAGGCATCACTATTCCTCTTAGATCATCTGGTAATGATGCTAATACTGCACCATAATCACCTGAAGCGCTAAGTCTTTTAAATTGACTAGAAATATTTGAAATGATGAAATTGGTAGGAGATAAATAAAGGGCTCCGAAAGTTTCTCCGGAAGATAATCCAGTAGTTACTATATTTATTGGAGTATACGCAACATCGGTTCTTGCCATTTTTTCCATTACCATAGTCCCATTACCTGACCAGTGGTAAATAAAATCATCAGCACGGTTATAGCATAAAACCTCACCATCTGCACCGCTTCCCATCGCATACATTAAAGTAGTAGCAGCAGTTGTTTTGTCAATTTTAAATAATGTTTCTGGAGGAGTTGCTCCGTTTCCTGTCGCACCATATAATTGACCGGAACCGTCAAATGTTAGGGAAGAAAAATTGCTCCCTAAATTTCCAACTTGAGTACAAACACCAGTTGCGAGATCAATTTTCCCTAAAACACGGCCTGTGAGAATCCTGAAAAGGACTCGATCCAAAAATTTTAGGCATAGGAGTCGGGGCCTGTGCTTTGCTAGAAGTATTGAAAGCAAACAAAATAAACGCTGATAATAAAAGGGAGAGTGGTTTTTTCATATTTTTAATTTTCGCAAATTTAATGATTTGTGTCATAAAACAATTTTTTTTACTTTAAAAAATGACATAGGTCATTAAATCGTAAAACGCAATTGATAGAAAATGTACTAAATGATAAAGTTTTTGTGGCTAGAACTATGCCTGAATTTTTCTACTGAAATACATCAATTATATTGCCATCAAAACTGGCATATACCATGCTTGGATGAGAATCTAAATGAAAAATATTTCCCTTGTTATCAATTGCGATAGCTCCGGCAAAACCATCGATCGCCTTCAATTCTGAAAAAGTTTTTTCAAAAGACTTTTCGATTGAAAGCCCATCCGTTACTCTGGTAACAATTTTTGTTGCAACAGCAGCACTTACGATATCTTCTCCAATTCCTGTGCAACTTACTCCGCAAAATTGATTAGCATAGTTACCTGCAGCAGTTGCCGAATCAGAAATTCTTCCGGGAACTTCAAATCCTTTTCCCCCTGTTGAGGTAGCAGCCGCGATATTCCCATTTGAATCTAAAGCAACACAACCAACGGTTCCCAATGATCTGCTTCCTAATTTGGCTTCGTATTCTTTTCTGCGTTGTGGAATTTCAGGATTAAAAAAATCGAAGTTATTAGCGTAAGCAAATTTAGTAGCGCCTTCACCGCCAAGTACACGATCTTCTGTATTGAATAATTTTTCAGCTACGCGAATCGGATTTTTTACATTTTCAATATTTATTACTCCGCTGAATTTTGTGCTCACGCCATCCATGATGGAAGCACTCATTCTTATTTTACCATCGCTTTGGATCTGAGATCCGATCCCTGCATTGAACAATATATCGTTCTCAAGTTGTTCCACTGCAAAGGCTACCGTTTCTAGTGCAGAGTGAGTCTTTAAATAATCATAAGATAAAGAGATTGTGTGTCTCAGGGCATTCTGCTTGGCAACTTTTGTTTCCATGCTTTGCGATGATTCACTGAAAAAACCTCCGTGTATAATTATTTTCATTTTATTATTTTCTTTTTTACTTTCAATTATAAACGTATGAAATTACGTGTTGACTTAAGCGTGTTGACCTATATTTATTGTCATTTCGTGTTTTTCTAGATCGTATTGATCATAATGACTCATTACATGTACCACTAAATTTTTTATTGAAATCGGTGTACCCATTTCAACTTGTGTAAGATTCGTGTCTTTAATCTGTCGGCCATCAACTAAGATAACAAGTCCTGAACCTATTGCTTCCATTAAGTTCCCGTTGGTAATTAACAATCCTGTGTCTTCTCCTAAACCTATTCCGAGCGTACGAGGATTACTCACAACAGCTTGAAACAGTCTTCCTATTCGTCCTCTGTGAACAAAATGTGTATCAATGATCACATGGTCTATCAATCCCAAGCCGCTGGTAATTTTTATCTCTCCTTTTAATAGCGCTTCACTACTTGATCCTTGGTAGATCATGCTGTTGGATGCTGCAGCAGCACCTGCTGATGTTCCGGCAAAGATAAAATCTTCGTCCATGTATTTTTGTAAGATCAAATCATGTATCGGAGTTCCACCTAAAATGGATGTTAACCGCAATTGATCTCCTCCGGTAAACATAACAACATCTGCCTTTCGGATTCGTTCAATATTATCTTCTGACATCGCCTCATCGCGTGTTTCAATATGCAACACATGTACATTTGTAGCACCTAGATATTCCATTGCCTTAGCATATTCAGGGCCAACATCTTTAGGTATTTTAGAAGCCGTTGTGATGATCTCGATATGAGAATTTTCTTTTTGTTTTGATTCAACGATCAACCGTTTTAAAATTCCCGTCTCAAAAAAGTTTAGATTTTTCTCAACTTGCTTGTCGAAATTCTTTTCTGTAAAACTGCCTTTGTCGACAGCACCGCCAATTACTATTAGTTTTCCTTTTGGATTCATTCTATAAAAATAACTTTTAAACCAATACCCGATTATTGAATTATTCCATAGTTATTAAAAGACAATTGTGCATTATTCTTTACCAATTGAAATTTTTCTTTGATTTGAAAAAAAATAAGGTTACCTTACATCTTATTGTAAATCTAATTTGGACCCAAAACAACCTACTCAAATTACATATTAATTCTGTTTTTTTTATGAAAATACTTAGTATTCAAGCATTACGCGGACCAAACATTTGGAGTGTCAGGAGAAAAAAATTGATCCAGATGAGATTGGATCTTGAAAACCTGGAGGGACTTCCTACAAATAAAATTGAAGGATTCAAGGAGCGTTTAGAGGCAATGTTTCCTTCCATGATAGAGCATAGATGTTCCGAAGAGGTAAGAGGAGGTTTTTTTCAACGAATTGAAAGAGGAACATGGATGGGGCACGTAATTGAGCATATAGCCCTTGAAACACAATCGTTGGCAGGAATGGAGACAGGGTTCGGAAGGACACGAGAAACAAAGACCCCTGGAATTTACAATGTTGTGTTCAGTTATGTAGAAGAGAAAGTAGGCCTTTTTGCTGCGGAATCAGCTGTTTTGATTGCGCAGTCGTTGGTAGATGATGTGCCATACGATTTGCAGGGTGACCTGAAAAAAATGCGTGAGATCCGTGAGGATGTCCGTTTGGGACCGAGCACAGGCAGTATTGTTGACGAGGCCGTTGCAAGGGATATTCCTTGGATCCGTTTAGGAAAAAATTCATTGATACAATTAGGTTATGGTGTCAATCAAATGCGTTTTCAGGCAACTATCACCTGCAAAACAAGCAGTATTGCAGTTGACATAGCTTGTAATAAAGAGCAAACAAAACAAATGTTGGATTCTGCTTCCATTCCGGTTGCCAAAGGCGATATTTGTGTGGACGAGGAAGATCTTGAGAAAGCGATAAAATATATCGGTTACCCGATAGTTTTAAAACCCTTAGATGGAAATCATGGTAAAGGTGTTTCCATTAATGTGAATAAATGGGAAGATGCAGTTGCCGGAATGGCATTCGCACAAAAATATTCACGGAAAGTAATTGTGGAAAAATTTGTTTCCGGCTTTGACTTTCGTGTTTTAGTCATCGACAATAAAATTGTTGCTGCGGCACAACGTGTTCCCGCAAATGTTGTGGGAGATGGCAAACAAACCGTTCAACAATTAATTGATGAAACAAATAAAGACCCTCGTAGAGGGTATGGGCATGAAAATGTGTTGACAGAAATTACCGTTGACAGGGATACAATGGATCTGTTGGAAAAGAAAAATTACACACTCGAATCAATTCCTCCGCCAAAGGAGATCGTTTATTTAAAATCTACTGCAAACCTCAGCACTGGTGGAACATCGATTGATGTTACTGATATGATGCATCCTGAAAATATATTTTTAGCGGAACGGATTTCTCGCGTTATTGGATTAGATGTATGTGGAATTGATATCATGGCAAAAAATTTAACACAATCATTAAAAGAAAATGGTGGTGTTATTTTGGAAGTGAACGCTGCTCCGGGTTTTAGAATGCACTTAGCTCCATCGGAAGGATTGCCGAGAAATGTGGCCTCTCCAGTGATCGATATGTTGTATCCATTAGGGAAACCTTCGCATATCCCGATCATTGCAGTTACCGGAACAAATGGAAAAACAACCACTACTCGTTTGATCGCCCATATTGTAAAAAACAATGGATTCAAAGTTGGATTCACTACATCTGATGGGATTTATGTACAGAATCATATGCTTGAAAAAGGTGATACGACAGGACCTATGAGTGCCGAATTTATTTTGAAAGATCCTACTGTAGAGTTTGCTGTTTTGGAAACAGCTCGTGGTGGAATTCTTCGTTCCGGATTAGGATTTAGCAGATGCGACATTGGTATTATCACAAATATACAGGAAGACCATTTAGGAATTAGTGATATTCATGATCTGAAAGATTTGTCGCGCGTTAAGGCTGTCGTAGTCAGTAGTGTAAAAAAAGATGGTTGGGCAGTTTTAAATGCAGAAGATATTAATTGTGTAGAAATCGCAAAAAGTTTGGATTGTAAAATTGCCTATTTTAGTATGAACGAACATTGCGATGTGATTGTAAACCATTGCAGAAAAGGTGGAATAGCTGCCATTTATGAAAACGGATACATCACGATCAAAAAGGGGGATTGGAAAATGCGTGTTGATAAAGCGACACATGTTCCGCTTACTTTAAATGGGAAAGCTAAATTTATGATCGCAAACGTTCTTGCGGCTACATTGGCAAGTTATTTATGGGGTTTTAAAACAGAGGACATCCAGCTTTCATTGGAGACCTTTATTCCAAGTGCAGCGCAAACACCGGGAAGAATGAACATCTTCGATTTCAAGAAGTTTAAAGTGATGATCGATTTTGCACACAACCCTTCCGGATATTTAGGGATAGAAGAATTTTTACATAGTGTTCAATCACCACATAAAGTTGGAATTATTGCAGGTGTAGGTGACAGACGCGATAGCGATATCAAAGATTGTGCTGTGATCGCAGCCCGTATGTTTGATCACATTATTATCCGGCAAGAAAAACATTTGCGTGGAAGAACCGAAGAAGAAATAATAAACCTGATCATTGAAGGAATAACTTCTGAAAGCAAAACTGTTACGTATGAAATTATCCCTAAAGAAACGGATGCTATCAAACATGCTATTAATATTGCCAGAGAAGGTACTTTTATTACAGCATTAAGTGATGTGATCACTAATGCAATTGAAGTTGTTCAGCAGTATTTAGACAAAGAAGCAGAAGAATAATTTTGGACTATTTTGTATAAAAAAAGCCTCTTGAATTTCAAGAGGCTTTTTTATTTAAGTAATAATTTGAAAAATTTATTCTTTCGATTTTTTGTACAAAGGAACGGTAGAACACGGTTCGCCATACATAATGCTTTTTGCAACAGGACGGAGCAATGTTGTTATCTGAACATAAGCGGCATTTGGAACAGGTAATTTCCCACAACCTTTTATTACAATTCGTGCATCTTTATAGCCCTCTAAAGGCAAGTGATTTAATATGTCGGAATAAAGAATTGTTTCTAATGTTTCTAAATTTCCAAA
>JAPLDC010000487.1 GCA_026391935.1 Bacteroidota bacterium
TATTCAACTTAAAGGAAAATTTATCATCCCTGAAAATGAACTATTGACAACAGCAAAAAAAAGTTATTATAAAAAGTACCCATTTGCTATTGCTATCCCTGGAGACTTGTGGATATTAGAGTTTGAGTATATTAAATTCACAGACAATACCTTAGGCTTTGGAAAAAAATTAATTTGGAATAAATAAAATCATATGGAAGAATTTAAAACGATCATCGAGCCATTTAAAATTAAAATGGTTGAACAAATAAAAGTTACTTCAAAAGAAGAACGAATAGAGTATTTAAAAACAGCACATTTTAATCCATTTCTGCTGAACTCTGACAAAGTAATGATTGATTTTTTAACGGATAGCGGTACATCTGCTATGAGTTCAAATCAATGGGCGGGAATAATGCAGGGTGATGAATCCTATGCAGGAGCTAGCAGTTGGCACAAAATGAGAGATTCTATTCTTGATCTTACCGGACACGAATATATTTTGCCAGTTCATCAAGGAAGAGCAGGTGAAAGAATTCTTTACGGATATCTTGGCGGAAAAGGTAAAACATTTATCAGCAACACTCATTTCGACACGACCAGAGCAAATATTGAATTTTCAGGAGCGGAAGCAATCGATATAGCTATTGAAGAAGGAAAGAATCCAAAATTATTCCATCCTTTTAAAGGGAACATTGATCTGAACAAGTTGGAAGAACTTATCAAAGAAAAGGGGGCAGAAAATATTGCCGCGGTGATATTAACAGTTACTAACAACAGCGGTGGAGGTCAACCCGTTAGTATGGAAAACGCCAAAGCAATTTCAGGAATTTGTAAAAAACATAAGATAAATTATTTCCTTGATTGCTGCCGGGTAGCAGAAAATGCTTATTTCATCAAGCATAGAGAAGAAGAATATAAAAACAAAACATACAAAGAAATAGCTCAGGAAATGTTCTCCTTAGTAGATGGCGCTATAATGAGTGCTAAAAAAGATGCATTGGTTAATATGGGAGGGTTTCTTTCCTTAAAAAATGAAGAACTTTTTATCGAATGCAAAAATCTATTGATCATTACTGAAGGATTTGCAACTTATGGCGGACTTTCCGGAAGAGATATGGAGGCATTAGCCATTGGATTAAAAGAAGTATTTGAACCTGATTATCTACATTATAGAATTAGAAGTACAGCTTTTCTTGGTGAAAGATTAAAAGAAATGGGTGTACCATTGATGTGGCCTATTGGAGGACATGCTGTATACATCGATGCGAAAGAACTCTATTCTCATATTCCTGTTGATGAATACCCCGGACAAGCGTTGGTTTGTGAACTATATCTGAAAGGTGGAATCAGAACCGTTGAAATTGGCTCTGTAATGTTTGGGAAATATGATGAAAATGGAAAATTAATTCCTGCAGCAATGGAATTAGTAAGACTTGCAATTCCGAGAAGAGTATACACTCAAAGTCATATCGAATATGTTATTGAAGTTTTTGAAAAAATAATGTCAGACAAAAATAATGCTAGAGGATTAAAAATTATTGAAGAACCAAAATTTTTAAGACATTTTACAAGCAAATTCATTCAGAAATAATTATTGGTAACTCAAAATAGTATCAAGTAAAATAATTACATAAGAATTTCTTTATTTTAGAAAAGAAATTCTAAGTAAATGAAGTTAATACAAGAAAATAATTATTTGACAAATATCTATTTTTGTCAAAATTTTCTTATTTTTAATACAATTATTAAACATTATTACTTCAATCATTTTATTTAACATGACACGGGTGTTCATTTGTCGCTAAAGATTTACTATTATGAAAATTAATTGTTCAGAATGTAAAAACAGCAATTGTTTTGTAAAGAACCTTAATTCAGAAAAAAAGTTAAGTGAATTAAAAAGTGTTTACAAACTAAAAGCCGGTCAATTCATTTTCAAAGAGAATAACCCATTTGATGGTATATATATTATTTATACCGGAAAAGTAAAAGTCTTCTCAAGCGGATATAAAGACAAAACTCAAATAATCAGACTGGCTAACGATGGATTAATTTTAGGACACAGGAGCGTTGGCAAAAAAAATTATTCTATTTCAGCCAAAACGCTTGATGAAACAACAGTATGCTTCATTGATAATGATGTTTTTTATGAAACATTAAAAAGTGATCCTGAATTAACATACAAATTAATGTTGTTTTTTACTGAAGAGTTAAGAAATGCTGAAAAAAGAATGAAATCATTAGCCCAGATGACTGTACGAGAAAAAGTGGCAGAAGCAATACTTTTAGCATCAAAAACATTTGGCATAAAAACAGAAGATCCTAATATAATTGTTGTTGACGCCCTTCTCAACAGAAATGACATTGCTGAAATAGCAGGAATAAGAGTGGAACAATTGATCAGAGAATTGACGGAATTAAAAAAAGAAAAAATTATAAGTATCAATAGCAATAAGCATATCGTTATCAATGATGTTAAATCCTTAAACACGCTTATCTCTCCTTACTTCATAGAAAGTAGCGATTTTCAATAGCCATTTTAAGTTCAAAAAACTTATTCTCCCTAATTCTGTATCCTTTTCTAAATAATAAATAAAAACTATAGCCTCTTTTTATTGTCATAAAACATGACATACATCATAGAACCGTGTGATAAAAAACGGCTTTTGAGATGACATACTGTACTCTTTTTTTTTTTACTTTTTTATTTCATATATTTCGCTTTGAAGATTCAAAAAAGGAGGAAAATATATGGTAGGTTTTAAAACTTTCTTAAAAGCAGGACACGGACCTACTTTGTTTTCTGCGTTTTTATATTTCGACTTTTGCTTCGCTATCTGGGTTTTGAATGGTGCCATGGCTCCATTTATTAGCGAAGAGTTTCATTTATCACCTTCACAAAAAGGCTTCATGATCTCTGTGCCGATATTTGCGGGAGCCTTGCTTCGCTTTCCACTTGGTTTATTAGGTCAATACATCGGCCGTAAAACGGCTGGAATTTTATCAATGCTATTTGTATTTGTCGGTTTATTGTACGGTTATTTTTGGGTTGATACTTTTTCGGAAGTCATTAATATGGGTGTCCTTCTTGGAATTGGTGGTGCAAGTTTTGGTATTGCACTTTCTTTAGGTTCCGGCTGGTTTCCTCCAAAATACAAAGGATTAGCAATGGGTATTGCCGGTGCAGGAAATAGCGGAACAGTTCTCACAATGTTGTTCGCTCCTCCATTAGCTATACATTATGGATGGCAAGCAGTATATGGCATAGCAGCACTTTTTATGTTAGTACCGATTATTGTAATGCTCATATTTGCTAAAGAACCACCAGACAGAGACAAACAAACATTAATGGAACATTTAAGTTGTTTAATTGAAAAAGACGGCTGGTCATTTAATTTTATTTATATAATCACATTTGGCGGGTTTATTGGCTTAGCAAATTTTTTGCCCACCTATTTTTACGATCAATTTCATGTATCAAAAGTTGAAGCTGGACAACTTACTATGATTGCAGCATTGATTGGAAGTATATTGAGAATTGTCGGAGGATGGATTTCAGATCGTTTAGGAGGAATTACGACGCTATCATTTGTATTGGTAATTATCATAGTAACCATGCTAATTGCTGGTTTACCAATAAACATAACCTCAACAACCATTTTATTTATTATTTGTTTTGCTGCTCTCGGAGCAGGAAATGGAGCCTTATTCCAATTGGTGCCTTTGCGATGGCCATTTGCAACTGTAGTTGCCAGCAGCATGATTGGAGAAATAGGTGCATTAGGTGGAAGCATTATTCCAAATGCTATGGGAATTTCAAAACAAAGTACAGGTAGCTATTCATGGGGATTTGTTTCATTTGCTTTACTAGCAATTATTGCATTTATAGTTCTCCGATTTGCTCAACGCGACTGGACAAAAAAATGGGTGGAAAAAGGCGGAAAAGCAAAAGTTTAAATTTGAATTTGAATCTCCAATTGTAATTTCAATTGCTAATTTTATGACAGAATAGTATCCAGATATTTCATAGAACTTTACATTATATGATATTAAACACATATAAACAATGATAATTATCATGGAAATCTGAAGAGATAATTTCGAACTTTATTCTTAAATAATTTTAAAAATGAAAACGATAATAAAGCTCCTGCCTATTCTCATTTTTGTAACAATTTTGAATAGCTGCAAAAGAGATAAAGATATTGTTCCAGAAAAAGTTAACTTGAATATGAATGTAAGCTATTCAATTGACGCTCTTCCACTAATATTTGATTCAATCATGTACACAAATGCTGCTGGGAATGTTTATGAAATTACACGATTAGAATATTATATTTCAAACATTGTTTTGCATTTAGCTAATGATGAGAATTATGTTTCAAAAGACATCTTCTATATTAATGCGATGGATCAAAACACGAATATTCTTAACTTAAAAAATGTTCCAACCGGGAAATATTCATATATAACATTTAACATTGGAATAGATTCTACCAGAAATATCAGCTATTACCTTACAAATACAGCAGAGAACATAAATATGATCTGGCCTACTTATATGGGTGGCGGTTATCATTTTTTAAAAATGGAAGGACATTTTAATTACGCAAGTAGCACTACCGGTTATGCAGTACACCTTGGAAAAAATAGCAGCTTAGTCAGCTGTAGTATAAATAACGAATTTACTATTGACCAAGCCCCATACCAAATTGAAATGGTCATGAATATTAACGAATGGTATAAAAGTCCTTACACATACAATCTTGACACAGATGGAAGTTTTACAATGGGAGACATGGTGGCAATGGGGAAAATTGCCGCTAATGGAGCGAACGTTTTTAGTTTGAAAAATAATTAAGCAAATGAGATCCAACAACTACCTTTTAGCAACTCTAATAATTTGTATTTCAATTTTTGTTTTTTCTTGCAAAAAAACAAACAATGAAGAAGTTACTCCGACAGAAGTTTCTACTCTCACCCCTTACATACTTAATACACCAAGTTATTTTCCAAAATTGATAATCCCTTCAGATAATCCTTTAACAATTGAGGGAGTTTCCTTGGGGAGAAAATTATATTACGATACTATTATTTCAAATGATGGTCGTGCTTGCGCTCAATGCCACAGCCAGCAATATGCTTTTACTAGTCCAATACCGAATTCCTTGGGACATATGAATTTGGCATGGAATAATAAATTTTTATGGAATGGATTAATTGAAGGGACTTTGGAAGACATTATGACCTTTGAGGTAACAGCATTTTTTAATACTAACGTAAATAAATTAAATAGCAGTAGCACTTATCCTGATCTTTTTAAAAAAGTTTTCAATTCTAATTCTATTACAACAAAACAAGTTGCCTATGCTTTGGCACAATTTATCAGAACACAAGCCAGCACGAATTCCAAATTTGATAAATATTTACGCTACGAAACAATGCTAACCTCATCTGAAATAAGCGGATTTGTCCTTTACAATACGGAAAAAGGAGACTGTTTCCATTGTCATAGCCTTGGATTATTCAATGACAATGCCTATCACAATAACGGTATTGATTCTGTGTTTACAGGAATTAATATGGGAAGATACAATGTTACCCATAACCCAAATGACCTGGGAAAATTTAAAACCCCTTCCTTAAGAAATGTCGAATTAACAGCCCCTTATATGCATGACGGAAGATTTGCTACCCTGGAAGATGTCATAGAACATTATAATTCTAAAGTAAATAATACAGCAACGCTGGACCCTATCTTTTTTAAACCGAGTCACCTTTACGGATTACAGCTAACTGCTCAGGATAAGATCGATCTGGTCGCATTTTTAAAAACCCTTACCGACACCACTTTCATAAACAACCCGGCCTTGTCTCAGCCCTAAAAAATGACATAAATCATTCATCTTCTTGATTTTTATTACGTTATTTGTCTATACATCAAGTTATATCTGATTTAAGTATTAAAATTGCTTTCTCGGATGAATAATTTTGAAAAAAATTTATGGGTGTGTTATTCCTATTTAACTTACGAGTTAAACTTATAATCACACAGAAAATAAATTTTGATGGTTAAATTATGACTGATTTTAAATATGGATAGTACAAATATTAAGTTAAAAGATAGTTTTGATCGTGTCCACGATTACTTAAGAATTTCCTTAACTGAAAAATGTAATTTAAGATGTTTTTATTGCATGTCCGAAGAAGGGATTCCACTTCGTGAGAACAGTGCATATATGAATTTGCCATTACTACGAATGGAATATTGGTGGATGATTTCATAGAAACTTTTAAGCAGGCAAACCTAAAATCTATTAATGTTAGTTTAGATACTTTAAAAAAAAATAAATTCAACGATATTACAAAGAGAAATTCTTTCGAAAAAGTAATATCAAATATTGATCTATTATTAAAAAACAATTTTCATGTAAAGATAAATTCCGTTTTAGTCAGAGATGTGAATGACAGTGAAATAATTGACTTTATCGAATACACCAGAAATAGAAATATTCATTATAGATTCATAGAATTTATGCCCTTTGGAGGAAACAAGTGGGATTGGAGCAAAGGCTATTCACATGCTGAAATTCTCAGCAAAATTGAGAACATATATGGTAATAAAGTATTAAAACTTAAAGATAAGAAAAACGACACTTCAAAAAATTATAAAATAGAAGGCTTTGAAGGAACTTTTGCTATCATCAGCTCGATAACTAATCCATTTTGTGATACATGTAATAGAATAAGATTAACTGCCGATGGCAAAATAAAAAACTGCTTATTCTCAAACAATGAAACAGATATTCTTTCAACATATAGAATGGGAGAAGATATAACACCATTAATTTTAAATGCAATTCAAAACAAAAAACAAAAACGAGGGGGAATGGAGACATTTGAAGACATTTCAAATCCGGATTTTAACAGCAAAAACAGATCAATGATCTCCATTGGAGGCTAAAAATGTTTTATAAAAAATATCTTATCGATTGAATTTAATATTTTCAAAATGAAAAAAGAAATACAAGAGCCTACTACCCTCTCTAGCAGTTTAATACACGAATATTGTTCCAAAGAATGGTGGGACATCATTGATGCAAACCAAGATGTAATTTCTGTAAAAAAAGGAAAAACCATTTTTAAGCAGGGCGACAAAGTAAAAGGTATTTATGTAGTCATCAAAGGAAAAGTAAAAGTTAGTGTCATCGATGCAAATAAAAAAGAACGTATTTTAAGATTCGCTGGAGATAACAAAATATTGGGACATAGAGGAATTGCTGTAAATTCATATCCGATCACAGCAACAGCATTAACGGATTGTTCGCTTACATTTTTATCGAACGAAGTATTTCTAAAATTAATTAAAACCAATCCTGACCTTTGCCTTTTCCTGATTAATTTTATGGCAGATGAGATTAGAGAAACAGAAAACAGATTAATAAACCTCCTTCAACTAGAGGTAAAAGAAAGAATGGCGAGTATCATAGTCACCTTAGCTGAATCATTCGGATTTGATGAAAACGAACCAACTAAATTATCATACACATTATCTAGAAAAGATTTTGCAAGTATCTCCGGAGCAACATACGAAACTGTGATTAGAACACTTTTTAAATTGCAAACAAGCAAATATATCTCACTAAGAGGAAAAGATATTCATATCACAAATCTGGTTGGTTTAAAAGCCTTAAAACAACAATAATTATCGATTAAAGATCGATAATATTTTTTTCATATAAAAAGCCCGATTCCTATATTGAATCGGGCTTTTATTTTTTCACTATTTATTATAAAAAACTATTTATTTTTCCAGATAGGTTTACGTTTTTCCAGGAATGAGTTTATTCCTTCATTTGCATCAGAAGTTGACATTAATTGACCTACATACATTTGCTCCAACTGTGGAAGGAAATTAGTCAATATCTGGTTAAATTTAATACGCGATGCTTTCACTGCAAAACGCAGTGAAGAAGCACTTTTTGGAAGGATATGCTGCTCTATCCAAAGATTAGTTTCCTGCTCAAGACTTGCTTTGTCTTCAAATACTTCATTCAATAAGCCATAAGATTTACCTTCTTCTGCAGAAATAGCCCTTCCGGTAAGTAACATATTTTCTGCTCTTGACAAACCAATTTTTTCAGGTAAAATAATAGATGCAGGTGGTGGAAAAACACCAAGTATTACTTCCGGTTGCCCTAATTTAGCAGTTTTATCAGCGAACATCTGATTACACATTATTGCTAACTCTAACCCTCCTCCCAGACACTGTCCGCTTATTTTAGCCAATGTCGGAATTGCGAGATCCCGCAAAGTATAAAACAACTGATGAAAACCACGTAGCATTGCAGCTGCCATA
>JAPLDC010000414.1 GCA_026391935.1 Bacteroidota bacterium
ATCGACATTTCTGAAGTGCCATTAAATTCTCCAATAGCTCCTGAGTGGCAATTCACTGTCAAACCGCTTATTGTAACACCCAAACCTTGAAGCAAAGTGGCAATATCAGAAGTGCTAAGGCTGTCGTTTATTGCTAGCTGAGCTTTAGAAAATAAAACAGAAAAAATGAAGGATAAAACGAATAGATATTTTTTCATGATTAGGAGTATTAATCAAATAAATTTAGACTAATCTTACCAGAAAAGCAACTATTTACTTTATTGTTTAAAAGATGAAAACCTACAAATGCTTTTTCAAAAACTTCCTGATATCAAAACGATGGCCGTAATATATGCGGAAAGAGCTGAATTTATAATTCAATGAGGATTTTGAATCATTATTAATAAAATAATTATTGGCTGCATAGCAAACACCTAAATAATTCAGTTTCTTATTAAATCCAAATGAAAATCTTGATTGCAAGGTTGCACCAATCGAGCCCTTCTGATAAGAAGTTGAATTGTATGCATTCGTGGAATAAAAACTCTGAAAAGAAATACCGGGAACAGTAGCAATATTGACATACCAATATTTACCAATTACAATCGTGTAGGAATATCCACAAGAAATCCCCCAGGTATAAGAGGATGCATTGTTAAATTGTAATTCTGGCTGAAATTTATTTTTCAAAGAATCCTGAAACAAAACTGTATCACAAGTGAGACCATATAACAAGGCATAGGTTCCTAGCAATAAAGAACCCGCACTTTTAACTTGTCGTTGAGTAAAACTATACGGAGCGGCACTAGAAAATTTTTTATTATTAAAAACATACAAGAAATTAAACCCAGCATTGTAATTTGTAATATCGGGCCTATAAATATAATCATAGAGCGCAGGTTTCCCGAGAGAGTCTAAAGACAAGACATACTTATCATGTGTCCGGAATCCTTTTGTGTATCTGAAATAGACATCATAAATAAATCGCCTTGAATTGCCCCCTGTAGCCAATGCATATTGGTATGACTTCCCATAAATTTTCGCTTGATACTCTATTCCAATTCCTTTAAAACTCAATCCCAATCCCATGTTTAAATTATCATTCAAAACATATTGCATCTTAGCACCGGATACGTTATCAGTCAGTGTAAAATTATTGAACCGAATTACAGCAATAGTCCGGAGTGTGAAAATGTCATGATAATCCTTAATGTAAGTAGTATCAATTTTTTGATACATATGCAAGGAATCATCTTTTCCATGTCTGCCATCTGCAAACATAGTAAATGAAAGCCAAAGAAATAAAATTGAAAAAAGTATCCGCATTCTTCTTAATGTGCCTTAATCGGGAAAGTATACATGGTGTTCATTTTTACTGTTGTTCCATTTTGCACACCCGGACTAAATTTCAAGGTTTGAATTAGGCGTTTTACTTCTTCATCCACACCATATCCCACACCGCTTATGACAACAACATTTGCAACAACGCTATCAGGTTTAACATCAAAACTTATCGTTACATCTCCAACAAGATATTTCTTTTTAGCTTCATCGGAATAATTCACGTTATATAAAATATATGTATACAGAGCATTGTCTCCTTTAGGAAAAGAGGGTTCTGTATTAGTAACAACTTTTATATTCTGTTTGTCAGTTTGGGCAAACCCAATTATAAAACAAATCATTGAAACAGAAAGAAGGACGAGTTTTTTCATCTTATTAATGATTCTTTAAAAATAAATTTACATCTTTTTGAGAACATACATTTGGAGATTTTTTGTAAATCAACCCCTCTAATATTATTTCCATATTTCTCCTTTTTTATTTAACCTATTCTCTAGTAAATGTAAAACAAAAACATCAAAAATCTCAAAAAAAAATGTTGGAAGGAAAGGAAGAAAAAAATCCAGAAAGAAAAAATTCGTAAATAATACCAAAATAATAAACCTAGCTTATCACTTGCTCCAAAACGTCTAACGACTTCAACTCACCAAAGGAAGATATATGAAACCGGTAAAATAAAATAATGGACTGCAATAATATTTTTCGTTGTACATTAGCGATCTTCAACTCTTGAATATGTTCAAAATTGGAATTCATCATTTCACTTAGCAAGAAGGCTATGTCCGGTTTTAAATAATTATTGTGACTCGGCAAATGGGAGATAAATCTTCCATCATTTAAATCAAAATATGAATTTTTTTCTGAAAAATTACCTTGAGGATAAAAACCTAAAAATCGACTTAACTGAAGCAAAAAACACAAATGAAAATTAGAACAACTCTCTGTTTTTAGATCTAAGATCAACAATGAATTTTTTATGAATAAGAATAGGTCTTCGTCAGAATGTTCTTCTTTAAGAGATCGAAACAATATTTCATTTAAAAAAATAGCAATTGAACTCTTTATTATATTATAAGGAATATCTGAATAGGGAAATTGGATATTGATCTCTGAAATACGCTGCAAACTATTCTTTTCCGAATTTGACACGACTATTTCCACTATTGACATAGGTTGGAAAAGAGATGCTTTTGTTTTTGATTTTTTACTTCTTGTTCCGTTGATCATATAAGACTGCAAGCCAAACTTTTCGGTGTAAACCTTAACAATTAAACTCGTATCGGAATAGTTGGTGGTGTGCAGGATTATACCACTTGTTTGGTGAAGCATCTTTTTATACTTTCAGTGAAAATAATATTAATTGATCACTAATATTTTGGTGACTGTTTTTTTTGAACCATCTTCACTCGTACAAAACACCATGTATACACCAGAACTAACACGTTCATCTTTGAAATTTTTACCATACCAAATAGCCTGACCGCCTTCAGATTTTGTTTCGTAAACAAGTGAGCCACTAATATCAGTAATTTTCAAAGTAGAATTATTCATTAAACCCTTAATAGCAATAGGTCCATCATAATCATGCTTTACAGGATTAGGGAAAGCATATACATCCGTAAAATCATCTAAGGCCTCGATAGAAGTTCCTCTGTAGGAAATAATTCCTTTTGTTGTTCCAAAATAAACCTCTCCGGTTTTATGGTTGATAGCAATACTTTTAACATTGTTACTAAACAACGGACTATTAGATTCATCAAAATGAGCAATTTGTTTTGTTCCGTCAGCAGACATCAAGAATACTCCTGATTTGGAAGTAGCAATCCATTTACGGTTGGCATCGTCTACAGCAATAGCTTGTACGCTTTCTGTTTCTAATAAAATTTGAACGTGACCATCTTGTTCAATCAATATTTGTTGAGCATCAAAATTCTGACCTGAAAATACATTTTCTGGAGAATAAAAAACTGCAATACCTTTGTCTGTTCCGATCCAAATTTCATTATTAATATCCTCCGCTAAACAATATACTGTATTACTTGGCAAACCACCATAACCAACATTTGTAGATAATTTTTTAGCATTAGATGCATTTGGAGCAGCAAATGTGTTTCCTTTATAAACAAGCAGTCCACTTGTAAGTACAGCCCATTTTTGATCTGATTTATCAACCAAAATCTGTTCTAAACCAGTTATTCCTATTATTGGTGAAAAATTTAATGAGCCCCAAACACCAGATGGTGTTTTATACGAAATACAATTGGTAACTCCTGAATTAGTGACCCATAAATTACTGCCTTCATCAAGTGCTAATCCATAAGTGTTTACAGGATTGTACCCAGCAAATGGCAATCCTGACAATGAACTGTTAAAAGAATTATTTAATTTCAGAGGTGCTCCATTATTCAATTCCAACACTCCTTGTCCCCAGGCAGCTGCATAAACCCGCTTAGAATCCTTCGGATCTACCAAGACATTCATGATATCATAAATTGAATCCATATGAACAGTTGTAGAATTATTTTTAATATCATTCCATTGGTCATCTTTCAATTGATATACACCGTCAACAAAGTAATTAGCATAGTTACCGGGAGCAACCCATAATTGATCCTCTGCAAAACTCATGTTAAGTGCTCTTTCACTTCCTGGACCATTCGGATATCGATAATCGTAACCTATCCCGGGACGCCACGACGCCAATCCATATTTACTATCTGCAAACCAAATGGAGCCGGCAGCATCTAATACGGCAGACTTTGCTCTCATTACATCACTCATATAATTTGAATAGTATGCAGTACTTACCAAGGATGAATTTAACGTTGATACAGAACCATCAAAAACCAAAACAAGTTGATCATTATTATTTTTTACTGAATACGCTGTATATCCACTTCCTGTAATTGGAGCTCCGGCAGGAATAAAATGTGACCAGGAAGTACCATCGAAAACAAATAACGAGTCTTCTCCACTTGCACCCGTCATACTATTTTTCGAAAAATTTGTATAGATCTTTCCAAAAAAAGTGGTGATTGTATTATAAATTCCAGTAGTAAGATCGATTCCTGTTGCGACATTATTTATGCATGTCCAGGAAGTATAATTTGCCAAGTTAGGGTTGCTCAATAGGGCTCTGTAGATCCCTACATCTGTTGCGGCATATAAATAAGTTCCATCAGAAGTAATATCTTTTACATTAAGCGCAGTGCCAATCGGACCGATATAATAAGTATCTTTTACTTCCTCACGGTCAGTATCAATTACAACGATTCCAAATCCACATGACAAATACGCTAATTCATTTATAAAATAAATATTATTTATTGATTTATTCCCGATAATAGATTTACGTTTAATATCTGAAATATTTACGATAATACTATTATTTACAATATCAAGATTTGAGTTTTTGTATGCAATTAAAACTTTACCATTATAGGGATTGACATTAACGACAAGCCCTTCAATATCAGACAATCCATTCACTTTCGACAATCGGTTCATCGAATTGTCTGCCTTCCGGTAATTAAAAATACCACTCGTGGTAACACAATAAACAAAACCATTGCCCTCGGCAACAGAAAGTGCATTCTTATAAGAAAGATGTTCTTGCCAACCACCTATAGGAGTTTGCTGAGCTGAAAGAAAAGAAACAAAAAATAAAAATGGAAGAAGTAAACAAATTTTTCTCATTTTGATAAACAAAATTATTGCATTATATAAACATAAAAGTACTGATTTTATTGTACGACTTCTTTAAAAAACATCTAATTTTTGATACCTTTGTGACACAATTGGCTTCGTAGTCGCGGGGCATTGCCCGCGATGGCGAGCGAAGCCTCGCCACTCAACCGGGAGAGTGTCTTTCTATAAAGAACTATTTGAAAAAAAATTTTTATACATATATTCTATATTCAAAAAGCCACAACCGATTTTACATCGGTCAAACCAATGGTATAGAAGAACGTTTAAAAAGACACAATTCCGGAATTGAAAGATCCACAAAACCATTTATCCCATGGGAGTTAATAGGATGTTTTGAAAAGGAAAGTCGCTCAGAAGCAATGATTTTGGAGAAGAAATTAAAGAATTTAAATACCGAAGGAATAAATAAGCTTATTGTTAAGTTTTTTAATAAAAAGTCAGCAGATAATTTACCTTTGTAAAATAATTGGCTTCGTAGCTCAACTGGATAGAGTGTCGGTTTCCGGTACCGAAGGTTATGGGTTCGACTCCCTTCGAGGTCACCAATAAAATAAAGGGTTACAGAAATGTGACCTTTTTTTTATTTCACAGAGGGTCACTTTTTATTGTAGCAATACTTTTTCATATTACAAATAATAAAAGCCCCACCAATCGGCAGAGCTTTTATTACAGGAGAATGACAGTTAATCGTTCTTTCATTTCGATAAAGCAAGGACTTCGAAATGATCTATCCGTTTTTAAACAGGTAAGATCGACAGCTATGCGTTTCTGTCTGAATTTGATTACTTTAAAGTTATAACCATTCCGCTTATTTTTCTTTCGTTCTTTCCGTCTGCATCTGTTGCAATAACATTTTCAATAAGTAGTTTTGTTACCTTCAGAGCCTCTAGTGTTTTGAGTTTAGCCATATTTTCTGCACTTATTTTACCTCCCATATTTGATGACTCAATCCATAATCCTTCTTTTTCACTTTTGGAAGCTGGCAATTGCCAACTCATATTGAATGATTTTATTTTTACTTCTTTATTAGTTGCTGTTATTTCATCACATTTTCCAAGGGCTGCGCAAACTAATGTTGCATCTCCAGTTTTTTCGCAAAAAGAAACCATTTCAGCCGATTCTTTTGCTTTTGACTGACCGAAGATTTGAGTAGTGCTTACTATTGTAAGCATAACTAAAGTTAAAATTATTTTTTTCATTTTATTTTTGCGTATTCGCCAAATTTGTTTTGTTTATGCTCCGTTTTTTTGTGGGTTCTGGTCTACACTTACTTTTATTAAGTAGTTAATAATTAAAACACCATTCTTTTTTTCCATTCGTGGCTGTTAACCCTAAGGGTTGATTTTATCGAACTTTGTAAATGATTTTATGAGGATGATTATATTAAAAAGTGAAGAGTACTATACCCTTATACCAATCAAACAAACATCATCAACTTGCTCTAAATTTCCTTTCCAATTATCAAAGACATCATTTAATTTTTGTTTTT
>JAPLDC010000268.1 GCA_026391935.1 Bacteroidota bacterium
TCAATGGTTGCTTTTAAATTCTCTTCTTTACAAACTGGAATTTTCTGTAACGCTCCAGTGGAAGTTTTGATAGCATCCGCATTGATCTGTGCACTACCGCGGGAAGGAATGATAATCGCATTTACGCCAGAACATTCAGCAGTACGTGCAATAGCACCAAAATTACGAACATCCGTAATTCTATCTAAAATCAACAATAAAGGAACTTTTCCTCTTTCGAAAACACCGGGAAGTACATCCTGAATTTTATGATAAGTAATAGAGGAAATATAGCCAACAACTCCTTGATGATTTTTCAGGGTAAGACGATTTAATTTTTCAAGAGGAACATATTGAAAAGCAATATTGTTCTGTTTCAACAAGATCATCAACTGACTAACCAATTCGCCTTTCAGTCCGCTTTGAACCAATAGTTTATCAATCTCCTTTCCCGATCTGATCGTTTCGATTATCGGTCGCAAACCAAATATTAAACTTTCTTCTTCTCTTTGCTGTTGTTTTGTCTGCATATTATTTTTTTTATTCGTTATAATCTAATAATCTTCGGTTCTGTTCAAACTTACCAAGGCGAAGAACTTGTGTGTGTGTTGTCATATTGAGCCTGTCGAAATATGCGGATGGGCTTATGCACACTCTTCGACAAGCTCAAAGTGACAACCGCACCTCGCCATTTCCACTCCTACCAAAATATCCACTGCCGTTTCGAGAGATTATGTTGTTGTTACTCTAGGCAATAATAAAAACATTTCGATATTTTAACACTTCTCATCATAAACAATTCCGATCACACTGATCGAAGTCAAATATTAATCTTGCAAATATGTTCTGCCTTGTCGCCAAATATCAACTGCCATTCCCCAACTTTGTTTATACACGGCAGAACGTTCCAACGTATAATCATTATCAGTAAAAGGGTTATCCACTTTCGAAAAAGAGTAACTTAGAGAATTGATATTATTATCCTCTCCGTAAGTCCATGTTTCTGCATAGGCGGTCCGATAAATAACATTAGGAGCGCCATAAATTAAATAGATCATCCCTCTGTCAGTTTTCCAACCTTCGATATAGGAAGTAAAAAATAAATTTGCATCCGTTACCCTGTTGTAATATTTGCGGATAACTTCTTTTGCTCTGTCCTGATTTCCTGTACAATTCATCCAAAATTTCTCTACAGCAACTTTTGGATTTGTACTGGCACTTAACTCATCGTATTCTTGTTTAGACGTTATAAAACGTAAAGAAGGAACCAGGTCTTCTGCTTTTTTTATTTCCGGAAATGTTTCAGAAAAATTATACAAGGTTAAACCGATTCTTTTTGAAGTATCTAATTGAAAATGGTAAAAGCCCTTTTTGGCAGCAGAGAAAACGGCTGTACCATTTTTATCCAATTGAAGTGTAAAGGTACTATCTGCTTTGTATTGAAAAGGCTTGGGTTCAGCTACAGAAAAGGGAGGAGCTGCCAATGGAAATGCTCGGTTATAATACCTCACAAAAAGAGTAACTGCAATTTTTGCTTTATAACAAATCACTAATTCTTCTTTTGGTTTGAAATAGCTATGAAAAAGCGGAGCATCATCTGATTTTGATTTCACAAGAAAATTCTGGCGGTTCAGATCATTGTCTTTTTCAATTTCCAATACACTTGAAACGCTAATGCTCCGATTTAGATCGGTGATCGTTATACGGACAAAATAACTCCTAGGAGCATATGCTTTCAAATTCATTTTACCAATCAAATACTTATTTGCATTATCATTGTTGATATCCACCAATCGGATAGAAGAACTGTCAAGCACTTCTTTGGAATCATATGAACTTAACAAGCGATATGAAATAATAACATTAGAAGAAAAATTAATTCCATCAGGACGGGTATATAGCAGCTCTTTACTATTAATTTTATAATGCAATTCGGAAAGACTATCACTCACATGAAAAATAACAAATTCAGGATGAATTGTATTTACATCATGCTTATAGCTTGTTGCAGGAGCTTTATTTTCCACTTTGCGGGAAGAACCACAAGCAAGAATGATGATACTAAAAAGAATAAATAAATATTTTTTTTTCATTATACTTCTGTGCCATCAGTTAATTGAGAAGGCTCATCATTTTCAATAAATTTTGATGAAATTTGTTTTGTCGTTTTTGCACCTAATTTTTCAATATCATTTGCACGTTTTACCAAATTGCCACTACCCTTATGCAATTTATTCAATGCGCTATCATATGCCACATGAGAAGCATCAATGCTCTTTCCTATCTTTTCCATGTCTTCAATAAATCCAACAAACTTATCATATAAAGCACCGCTTTGTTTTGCAATTTCAATCGCATTCTTTGTCTGACGCTCCTGTTTCCATACGGAGGCTATTGTTCGCAATGTCGCTAATAAAGTTGATGGACTAACGATCACTATTTTTTTATCCCAGGCAAAGTTGAATAATTCTTGATCGGCCTGAACAGCAATACTGAATGATGATTCAATAGGAATGAACAGCAAAACAAAATCCGGTGTATTAAAGTCGGAAGAAGTCGGATAATTTTTTTCGCTCAATGATTTAACATGTGTTCGAACAGAAAGTAAATGATCCTTGATCAAAATCGCTCGTTCGTCATCGGAGCCCGAGTTTACCAATGCTTCATAAGCAACTAAAGAAACTTTCGCATCAACAATGATATGTTTGTTATCAGGAAGCATGATCACAGCATCAGGCTGAATGCGTTTTCCTTCATCATTATTTGTGCTATATTGCAAACGATATTCTTGGTCTTTCACTAGACCGGAACGTTCTAACACTTTTTCCAAAATAAGCTCACCCCAATTACCTTGTGTTTTATTTTCTCCTTTCAGGGCTTTTGTCAAGTTGTTTGCCTCTTCACTAATTTGCTTGTTCAAATCAATTAGATGTTTTATTTCTGTTTTCAAGGTGATCCGCTCATCCGATTCAGTCTTATACGATCTCTGAACCTGATCTTCAAACCGTTTAATATTATCCTTTAATGGATTTAAGATCACATCCATATTAATTTTATTCTGTTCGGTAAATTTTTGCGATTTTTCGTCTAGTATTTTATTGGCGATATTTTCGAACTCCGTAGAATATTTCTTGTGAACATTCTCGAGTTCTGATTTGAGGGTAGTAAATTTTTCTTCCTGAGATTTAAAAATTTCTTCTGCTCTTGCAATCCTAGTTTCTGCTTTTAAAACTTTCTCCTTTTCCGATGAGAATTCAAGATTCAATTGTTCTTTTTCAGAAAAAATACGTTGTTTTTCTTTTTCAGAAAAGGACAGATCCTTTTCAAGTCCAAAAATTTTGGAATCCAATAAGGCGGTATCAGCAGGTCCATTTTGCTTTCCTTTCAAAAACAAATATGCAATTCCAAATCCTAAGACCAAACCTATTATTAAAAATAAAATTTCCATAAAAACCAATCAGACTTTGAGTGGCTAAATTAAGCATAAAAACGCTTGGTTGGAAGGAGAAATTTGATCTAAAAAACTAGAAATAATTGACAATTCCAAAGTGAATTTTTCCGCTTCTCAACTCGATTGGATTATTAAACTGTTTCCCTAAGGCGTAATTGATGGAAAATATCCCGGCTTTTGTTTCAAAACTAATTCCGGCTCCGAAACCGTAAGGTGTGTCCTGTATATATTCCTTCGAATTATTATTTTCATACCAGGCACCATCACCAAATAAATACAAATAGGAATTTTGCTCTAAAATATACCTGTATTCCAAGGTAAAAATGGAAAAAGAAGAAGCATAAATCGATTCTTCATCAAAGCCTCTTAATGTTTTTAGTCCGCCTATCCGGAACAATTCGTTCTGAAAAGTGGTTTCTCCATATATAAAGGCAGATTGAACGGCAACTTTCACAGTGCTGCGATTGGCAATTGGCAAAAACATGCTTCCCTCCAGATCGCCGGCGTAAATTGCGGAGCTCAGTTTTAGATTTTCATAAACGACAGGATTCAATTTAGCATTTTGTTTTATTTTTTTTGTTCCTGCACTCGCATTCATCAATATATTATAGCCTTTCCGAGGATTCAACCGATAATCCAATTTTTCATATTTCAAGCCCAATCCATACATATTGGTACTGACATCAGCATTAGAAGGCAAAGTAGTAGCATATTCCAATCCTTTTGTAGAAAGCAAATTGGAGGTTTTATTATTGTAAAATACCTTTATATAATTTCCGCCAATCAATAAATACTGAACACCGATATTTTGATTAACCTCTAAAAAAGTGGTATCCTTTTTATACAATTTGAAATTATAATCCAAACCAAAAGGTGTTCGCAACACAAATGGGTAAACTAGTCTTACCTTCAGATCTTGTGTCTGCGTTTGCAATCTGCGCCAATTCAGATCTATTAACTCTCCCCTCCCTAACCCATTTTGAAGCTTTAAGCGAACATCACCCGTGAACAATATTTTGCCGGTCTTATTGTCGGGAAGGATACCTACAATTCCATCAAACTGACTGGCACGTCTATTATCGATGTATAAAATAAGTTTATTGAATTTATCGGTAAAGGTAAAGGAAGGAGGTTTTGCAGACCTTACAAATGGAAGTTCCGCAATACGGGTATTCACCTTTTTTAATTGCGACTCATCATAAAGGTTGCCTGGTTTTATTCCCAAATAGTTATAAATATAAACAGAGGCAATTTTTGCGCTTCCTCTGATAACAACACTATCTATTTTGATCTCCGAATTTTTTGTAAGTTTTAACTGAGCAGCAATGCTACCATCTGAAACGCGAATACTATCTAACTTCACAGAGGCAAAAGGATAACCATTGTTTTCATAATAGGAAATTAATTTTTCCTGAACTCGTTTTACACTCTTGTAATAAATCGGTTTATTATCATATAATTTTTCGCGGAATCCTATTTCACTCAAAACGCCTTCG
>JAPLDC010000283.1 GCA_026391935.1 Bacteroidota bacterium
TCCTTTAAATTATGGTCTTTGGAAAAAACAAAATTAAAAATATCATTTTCGATCTAGGCGGAGTAATTATTAATATTGATAATTCCCTTTTGATTCAAGCCTTTTCAAAGATAGGTTTGCCAGATTTCGAAGAGTTTTTCTGTAAAAATGAATATCGGAATTTATTTAACGATTTTGAAAAAGGCTTGATCTCCTCACAGAATTTCAGAAATGCCCTAAAAGTTAATTGTAATCCTGGGACTACAGACGAAGAAATTGATACTGCATGGAATTCGATGTTATTGGATATACCGAAAGAACGGATGGATCTTCTGATGCAGATTAAAAGTACTTATAGGATATTTCTATTAAGCAATACCAACGAAATACATATGCGTTTTATCAATAATTATATAACTGAAAAATTTCAAATAAACGATTTTTACAACATTTTCGAGAAGGTATATCTTTCTTTTGAAGTAAATATGCAGAAGCCTGATGCAAAAATATTCGAGCTCATAATAAATCAAAATAATTTAGTAAGCGAAGAAACACTTTTTATAGATGACACAATGCAACATATTGAAAGCGCTAAAGAACAAAAAATTAAAACGTTATTGTTGGATATAAAAACGCAAAGTATTGTCAATTTATTTTAAGAAAGTCGTCTTTAGTATTTCAATTTAAAATAGTTAATTTTGAGTAAATGAAACCGATGAAATTTTTTTTTGGAAATATATATATTATTCTTTTTTTACTCTTAGGTGGTGCAAGCTTTGCCCAAACTAAAGATTCTATTGGCGAACAACAACCTAAAAAAATTGCCGATCCCAAAGATCATATTGTTGTTGATTTTAGTTTTGACTCTTACCGTAATCTGCCGAAGGATATCAATCAAAAGCCTTATTCTTTAGGGGGAAACGCCTATTTAATGTGGGATTACCCATTCGGTTACGGTCCTTTCAGTTTTGCTATAGGTGCCGGATTTAGTACCCATGATGTTCATACGAATGGTAGAATTACGTATTCGATTGATGGAAAGTATACATCATTTGTTCCAATCACTACAAAATACAGCACCAACAAATTTTCATGTAATTATATGGAGATCCCTATCGAACTTCGTATCCGCACAAAAGGCGAAAAAAGTTTTAAATTGTCGCTTGGTGGAAAAGTTGGATATGGATATAATATTCATACTAAATATGCTGATGTTGACGGTAAAATAAAAGTATACAGAATAAAAAATGTTAACCCATTTCGTTATGGCATTTCATTTAGAATTGGGTATAACAAATTTAATTTCCAGGGTTATTATGCTTTATCCGAGTTGTTCAAAAAAGGAAGTGGTGAGCCAAATATGACTCAGTTTTCTTTAGGAGTTGGATTGTTGCTTTATTAATAAAAATACATCAATCCCAATTCCACAAAAAATCCCAGTACAAAGCCTGAATATACTTGAGCAGGAATGTGCGCATTGAGTTTTAACCTTGCGTATGCAATTAGTCCTGCAATAAAAAGTATAACCATAAAAGCCGGCAGAAGATTCATTTGTAATCGGAAAATGATTCCTAATGTTGCACCAGCAACGCCTCCTATTCCAATAGTATGTGCACTAATTTTCCATTTCAGATTAATTAAAAATGTAAGCAAAATAGAAATTGCTGCACCGAGAATAACGATCTTAAATATGCTGGGAAATTCGGCATTATAAAATAAATAAAACAAGGCAAAGTAATATAATGTTGTGCTGCTGTATGGAATAATTCGTTCTTGATTTGAATTCATTTCCAGACTTTGAATACGTTTCATTTTCAATAATATCAACGCATTGATTGCCGGCAATAAAAATGTAAACAGAAATGTAACGCTTAAAGTTGTATATTTTAAGACTTCGGGAGTAAATGTAGAAATGTAATTTTTAGTAAAAAAAATCAATGCAAACCCATATGTTGGCATTAATAAAGGATGAAAGAAGTAGGAAATTATTTTTGCAATGCGAGTTTCCAATCTTTGAAAGCGAATTAGTAATATTCTAAGGTAGTTAGTTTTTGAATGTTTTGCAATTTTAAATTATGCTGCATAACAAAAAGTGCAAACATTTATTAAAGTTCTTTTCTTAATCGTGCAACAGGGATTTCAAGTTGTTCTCTATACTTGGCAATTGTTCTGCGAGCAATATTATATCCTTTTTCTTTTAATATTTTTGTGAGTTTGTCATCCGTCAAAGGTTTCTTTTTGCTTTCAGCTCCGATACAATCCTCCAGGATTTTTTTTACTTCTCTTGTCGACACTTCTTCTCCGCTGTCTGTTGAAAGCGATTCACTGAAAAACGACTTCAGTAAAAATGTTCCAAAAGTTGTTTGTACATACTTGCTGTTTGCTACTCTCGAAATAGTGGAAATATCCAAATTAACCTTCTCTGCAATATTCTTTAAGATCATCGGTTTTAACAAGGTTTCGTCACCTGTTAAAAAATAATCTTTTTGATATTCCATTATCGCATTCATTGTATACAACAGTGTATAACTGCGTTGTTGCAAAGCATCAATAAACCATTTTGCTCCTTCCAGTTTTTGTTTTACAAACATGGAAGCTTCTTTGCTGTTTTTATCTTTTGATTTGGAATATTCTTCCAACATTTTAGCGTACTCTTTGCTTACTTTCAAGTCAGGTGAATTGCGGGAATTTAAGGACAACATTAATTGCCCTTCCTCATTTGTCATAATGAAAT
>JAPLDC010000162.1 GCA_026391935.1 Bacteroidota bacterium
TACTGGGCGACAAAGAATTTATCCGCAAAGCTAGAAGAGTCCGTAAAGTATTCGGGGGAGGAATGCGACAAGCCGGTTATCTAGCTGCCGCAGGGATATATGCTCTGGATAATAATGTTGAGCGTTTGAAGGAAGATCATAAACGAGCGAAAAAACTAGCATCTACAATAAGCACTTTAGGTTTTATTGAAAATGTATTGCCTGTTGATACGAATATTATCATTTTTAATTTGAATGAAAAATTACAGCCGGAAGCATTTGTTAAGAAATTAGCCGAAAATAACATTAAGGCTACTGGTTTTGGAAAGCAAGCTATCCGCTTTGTTACTCATTTGGATTTTACCGATGAGATGTTAGAAAGAGTAGAAAAAGTTTTGAGGTCAATTTAAATTTTCATAAAATGAAACAGTTTGCTTTTTTATTTCTACTCTTGTCTTCTGCCTCCTTTGCACAAGACCTGGCTATGGTCAAAGCAACCAAGCAAACGATAAATTCGGGCGCTGCACCAACTTCAACAATAAATTATTTGATCGAAATAAAAAGATCAAAAAAGTGCAAACTTTCGATAGATTCGGTTGTGAATGTTTATACACAGAAAACAACAGCTTTTAACGTTGTAAAAGTTGATAACCCTGAAAGTGTTTCTCCGAAATACAAACCGGTAAATGCTTCATCCATTAAAGACAAAGGCATGTTTCAGATTACCTTCGCATCAATGAAAAATCGCGGAAGCGGCCGGCCGGGAACACCTATGAATTTGATAGTTCCAATTGCCGATTTTACGCAAGGTGCAATTGTTTATTATACAGCCGGAAAAAAGAAAAAACAATTGTTGGTTGAATCTTTTGAGGAATTAGAGACGATAAATGCTCCTTAGTTAGTGCAAGTAAAAACAAATGCAGGGGGTAAGTTCATCGGAGTGAAATTTAAGTCTACATTTTTAAAGATTGTTCTTAGTCTTTTATAGGCATTCAACGAATATTGATATTGAATGAACGCCCCTTCTTTACACAATACTTTCGTTACAATTGCAAGAATGGCATTGACCACTTTATTCGGTATCATGGCAAAAGGCAAAGAAGAAACAATATAATTTACCTTTTCAATTTTATGTTCGATAAGATATTGTTCCAGCTTTTCCGCTGAATCACTAATGATAACCAAACGGGGATCGTTGATCTTATTAAGCCTTTCGCAAAATTCTTTATTGATCTCAAATGCAAGTAGGATTGAATCACTGGGCATTTTCCTTAAAAGCTCGTGAGTAATAATACCTGTGCCAGGTCCAAATTCAATAATGCATTTCACATTCGTAAAATTGATAGGGTCGACCATCTTTTTTACCAGAAATTTGGAACTGGGTGCAACAGCGCCTACATTTTTGCCTTGTTTGAAAAATTCTTTTAAAAACTCTTTCTTGCTCACGCGCTCTTCTATTTGGTAGTACAAATAAAACGATAAATTATTGAATTATGAAATTTTAAAATAGTTCAGTTTGTTTTCCAAAAATAACTTCTGTTTCATGCTTTAGAAGCCACTGTTTACGCCATAATCCTCCTGCATATCCAGTGAGCTTGCCGTCACTACCAATTACCCGATGGCAAGGAATAATTATTGATAGTGGGTTTTTTCCGTTTGCATTTCCGACTGCACGGGTCGCGTTTTCATCTCCTAAGAGCTTTGAAATATCTAAGTAGGAACACGTTTTCCCAAAAGGAATATCTGTTAATTTTTCCCAAACTCGTTTTTGGAATTCACTCCCGAGCGGATTTAATTTTAATCCGAATTCTTTTCTGATGCCGATAAAGTATTCATCCAATTGATAAACAACTTCTTTTAATGATCCGTCAATTTTTTTTGTAGGATCTGTCTTTTCGTCTAGAAATAAAATACTGGACACACCATCTTCGTTCCCTTTTATTTCGATTGTTCCGATAGGCGATGAGTAATATGCTGTATGGATTTCCATTATAACAAAAATAAACCTTTAGAAACAAAAAACCTATAGTTTCCTATAGGCTCTTTGTATTGATTAGAAGATCATTTAGACCTCAGTATTGCCGTTGCAGATAATCATGCAATGCTTAAAAACAATATTTATTTTCAGCAATTAATTTTGCAGAAACGTTTCTGCGCAATTCAGTTGTATTTAAAGGTTCCGTTTTTGTAAAACGTTTTAAACCCATTAACATGGCACGTTGTTCGTCACCGGTGGCAAAAGTATTCACCGCTTCTTTTCCTGATTTGTGTATCTTATCTGCTGCATCATTGATGTATACTTTCATCATATCCAACTGTTCCTTGCATGCTGCCTCACCTTTCAGTCCGACTAATTTTTCAACGCGTAATAGAACTGATTCAGAAACGTATGTTTCAATGATCATATCAGCAAGATTCATCAATACTTCTTGCTCTTTACCAAGTTGCATCATTAGTTTTTGAACAGCTGCACCTGCGACCATCAATACTGATTTTTTAAATCCGATGACAGCTTTTTTCTCATTTGAGAAAAGTGTGTTTTCTGTTGATGAAAAATCAGGTATTGCCATCAATTCAGCGGCAACAGCTTGTGCAGGTCCCATAAGGTCTAATTCGCCTTTCATAGCACGTTTCAGCA
>JAPLDC010000494.1 GCA_026391935.1 Bacteroidota bacterium
AAAAGGGAGTTGGAAATGAGGGGGCTGAATGTTTGATCTTGAGGGGGCTCAAAAAATGAAATATCTACTTTACTTTATATCTATGCCAGTCAAGATAGTATTCCATTGATGATTGACGCAAAAGGTAAAATTATTTCTGATAATGTATTTCCAACAATTGCATTACATCACTTTGGAACGTTGTCAGGGATATTTTTTATCATTGGATTGATCTCCGCCGCATATCCAAGTGCAGATGGTGCTTTAACTGCACTTACAAGTGTATTTTGTCTTGACTTTTTAGGACTAAAAGAGGACGATTCGAAAACTGAACTAGAGAAAACAAAGATCCGACACAAGGTTCACATTGCCTTTGCGAGTATTTTATTTATTGTAATTGTGATATTTAAATTGGTAAATAATGATGCTGTGATCAATAATTTATTTACTTGGGCAGGATATACATACGGCCCACTTTTAGGGTTATATTCTTTTGGATTATTTACAAAATTTCAGGTAAAAGATAAACTAGTGCCTTTTGTTTGTATCTCCTCACCAATAATCTGTATCGTGTTAAGTGAAAATTCAATTCAATTATTTAATGGTTATAAATTTGGTTTTGAAATGATAATACTGAATGGCTTTATCACTTTTATAGGTCTTTGGGTGGTAAGGAGGAAGGCTTGATGAAAATAACAATCGTATGTTTGAAATGCCTCACGATTGATAAGTAATTACTCTAAAGAATGTAAGCCTAAACATATGCTCTTTATTTCATTGTGATGCATTCTATTTAATCTACCATCCTGTTGCAAACAATTTTTTTGCACCTTTTATTCCACACTTTAAATATTGATCATAGGCTTCCGCTGCTCTTGTGTGAATTTGCTCTCCTGTTTCATTTAGCAACCAACCGTCAATAGCAGCTTTTAAAGTATATGCTTCAGGGCACATTAAATTGGTTGTCCATAAGAGAGGGTAGGCACCTGCACTTTTTATGGCTTCTTTGAAATATATTTTACTTGCACACGCCAGAATGATTACATCCTTTTTAGCTGTTCCTTTTTTTATTGGATAATTTTCTATCGTGAAATCCATTAATCCATCGTGACCAACATAACAAACCAGTTGAGCATCGTTTAGTGTAAATGATTTTTCATTTATCATTATAGTGTCAGTAGTATTATTGGATGCCGATTTTAAAAAATCTTCGGTGCAGGTTTTGATTTTATCTCCTTTATAGCAATCTGCAATTATATAAACATCTTGGGTGTAGTGCTTAAAAATACATCGTTCTAAAATAATTCCAGAAATATTTTTTCTTTTTGAGACTAATTTCCATTCTGTGGAATTTTTAAAAAAGGTTCTTACGCCATATCCGCATCCCCAATATAAATTATTGTCAGGATCATTACCATTTCCTATTTTTTTCTGAACGGGTACTATTCCTTGACTTTCATTGTCGCAAAGAGCAACAAAAATATGAATAACCTTTGTCTCGGCATGTAAATAAACAATTTGAATGAAAAAAAATATAAAAATAATTTGTTTCATCTCTAAAAAATTAAGTCAAAACAATCAACTGAATTTATTTATATATTTTGTGTTATACCCCTTGGTACATAGGTTTAATATCGAAAACTACAAAATAAAAATGGCAGCAAGTATCATAACAATAATTACCACCAAATATTGCCATACATCAGGAAAATATACTTTAATAAATTGCCAGGTATTCTTTGGTTTATCTTTTTCGTTCATATTATTTAAAATGGTCTTTAACTGTTCCTAAAAATTCATCAAAAAAAGCATTATTCCCTGCGACTATTTCTTTGCCGAAAATATAATTTTCTCCTCCTTTAAAATCTGTTACTTTTCCTCCTGCTTGCTGAACAATGAATGCACCTGCTGCAACATCCCACGATTGTAAGCTGTATTCGTAAAAGCCATCAAATCTTCCGCATGCAACGTATGCCAGATCTGTTGCAGCAGAACCTAGTCTGCGCAGCCCATGTGTGTGTTTCATAAAATATTTGAAAAGTTCTATGTATTCATCCATTCTGCCATAATCATAATATGGGAAGCCTGTTGCCAGCAAAGAATCAGAAACTTTTGAGGTGGAGGAAACATTAATTTCTTTTCCATTCAAGAAAGAATTGCTTCCTTCCCAAGCGTAAAAACATTCGTCAAAATTGATCTCGTAAATTACGCCCAGCACTATTTCCTGATTTCTCATAAGTGCTATACTAATCGAAAAGCAAGGTATTCCATGGATGAAATTTGTTGTCCCATCTAATGGATCGATTATCCAATTATAGAGATTTCCTTTTTTTGTTGATGTTCCTTCTTCAGCAATAAAACCTGCTTCAGGTAGTAAAAGGGAAAGTTTTGCTACTAAAAGTTTTTCAGATGTTTTGTCAACATAGGAAACAAAGTCATTCTTCCCTTTTACTTCAATTTTATCGCTCGAAAATTTGACACGCTCTGATTTGATGAAAATACCCACTTCATTTGCTACTTTTTGGGTTTTTCTTGTTGTTTTTTACTTCAGCTATTTTTTCTCAAGACAAAGCCATTTACTCTATCAAATTCAAGTTGCAGATAAATGATGGCGACATGAAGAATGCGCTTATTTCGATTACAAAGAATGGTGCCCCATTTAAAACAATAGATCCTAGTGGCGGAAAATATAGCATTGATCTAGATTTTAATGCAGAATATTTATTTACATGCACTAAAATGGGCTATATCACAAAAAGTTTAATTATTGATACTCATGTCCCTAATGGGCGGGAGAGTCGTGATTTTGCAAAAAATTATCCTTCAGTAGAATTGCAAAAACAACCTGAGGGCCAGGAAATAACATATACACAGCCTGTTGGTAGGATTAAGTTTAATGGCATTACCGATGATTTCGATTTTGACAAAGATTATAGCCAAAAAGCTTTAGAAATGGAGAAAAAAGCAACTGCAAACCCAAAACCAAAACCTAAAGAACCAACTCCTAATCCTCGTCCAGTTCAACCAAAACCTGTTGAGCAAACCACACCTGTAAGTAATCCAATTCCTGTTGTTGTAAAGCAGCCGGAATATAAACAAGAACCACCCAAAGCCAAACCTATTATTTTAGAACCAGTTGTTGAGCAAAAACCAATTGTAAAAAGTAAGGATGTTAAAATCATTCAGAAAGACAGATTGAAAATCACAATTATCATGGTCCTAATAAATGACGTTAATTTTGAATATAAAATGGAAGAATATACCTGGGGAGGTGTATTT
>JAPLDC010000317.1:0-13631 GCA_026391935.1 Bacteroidota bacterium
TATAGATATTGAAGCTTCTTATGGAAGTGGTTACAATACCCCAACTACAACAGCAGATGTTTTATGGTTAAACAATAAAAACTCAAATCACTTTATCACTTTTAATTTAACAGGTACTGCAAGTAATCAAAATGCTATTGGCGCTAAAGTTACTATTACTGGTGCTTTTGGAACTCAAGTTCGCGAAGTTAGATCAGGTGAAACTTATGGAACGTCTAATTCATTGCAAGTGCATTTTGGATTAGGTTCTAATACTGAAATCACATCAGCAGTAATCGAATGGCCGGCAGGAGGTACGACTACTTTCGGAACTCTTTCTGCAAATCAATTTGTTACAGCAGTTGAAGGAACATGTACAATAACTGGGAACATTATACCTGGACCATTTGCATATTGTACTGGAGGATCTGTAACACTGAATGCACAGCCAGGTTACACTTCTTATTTATGGTCAAATGGAGCTACAACATCAGCTGTTACTTCTACATCAACATCAAATTATAACGTATTAGTTAGTGCAGCAGGTTGCTCAAACCTTTCGCCAACAATTACTACTGTCCTTAATCCAATTGAAACGCCAACAGTTACAACCTCTGGAGTTAATTCGTGCGCAGGTACTCTTACCTTAACGAGTTCAACAGCAGCTGCATACAACTGGACTGGACCAGCAGGTTTTACTGCAACTACTCAATCTATTAACCCTACTACAACAGGAACATATTCTTTAACTACAACAGGATTATGTCAAAACTGGACAGCAGCTCCTACAGTAATATCAGTTTTGGCTTCACCAAGTCCAACAGCTACAGGAGTTTCAGGACCTGGTCCTGCAACATATAATTTATCGGCTGCGGGTAGTGGAACAGTTAATTGGTATGCTACTGCTTCAGGCGGGGTATCCTTAGGAACAGGGGTAGCGTTTACAACACCTACAATTAGCACAACAACAACTTATTATATTGATCAAACTACTAATTATCCAGGAGCAACGAATTCCACAGGTAAAGCAAATGGAAGCGGATCAGCAGCAAGTACATTAAACGGCGGGCTTGATTTTAATGTTATTGCCCCTTGTACACTAACTTCTGTTAAAGTGTATGCAACAACATCTGGTACAAAAACAATACAATTAAAAAATTCAGCGGGAACTGTTTTAAATTCATATACTACAGGAATTCTTCCAGTTGACTCATCAGTTATTACACTAAATTTTCCATTAATTCCTGGCACAGGTTATCGTTTGACTCAATCATCAGCAACAACGACTCAACTAAAGAGAAACAATACAGGTGCAACTTATCCATATTCTGCAGCGGGTTATGTAACAATCACCAATGGTTATACAGGAACAACAACTAGTAGTGCCCAATATTACTATTATTATGATTGGAAAATCACTGCTCCTACTCTGTCATGCACAAGCACACCAAGAGTCCCTGTTGTTGCTACGGTTACACCAAGTGTTTCTGCAACTTCAACATTGGGCTCCCAAATTTTATGTAATGGTGGCACAACAACAGTTACTGTTGCAGGTTCTGGTGGAACGCCTCCTTATACAGGCGAAGGTGTATTTACTGTAGGTGCCGGAATTCATAATTTCACGGTTACTGATGCTACTTCTGCTACTTTTGTTACTACAATTACTGTTACGGAACCAGCTTTATTAATTTCAAATTATGTATCTACAGATCCAACAACTTGTTCTGGTGCAAATGGTGCAATTGATTTAACAATTACAGGTGGCACTTCTGCTTATACTTTTCTTTGGAGCAATGGTGCTTCAACTCAAAATATTTCGGGCTTAGCTGCTGGTGTTTATAGCTATACAGTTACTGATGCAAACGGTTGCACGTCAAATGCTTCGTCTACATTATCAAATCCTCCAGCTCCGTCTGTAACAGTTGCAATACCAGTTGACACAGCTTGTACATACAATGCCGCATTTGTTTTAACAGGAGGATCACCTATAGGAGGAATTTTCACCGGAGCAGGAGTTACTCTTGGATCATTCAACCCTTCAGCTGCATCAGCAGGTTTTAATGTGATTACATACACGTATACAGATTCAAATGGTTGTTTTGCAGCATCAACTGATAATATATTTGTTGATGTATGTGCTGGTATTTCTTCTATTTCAGAACCCTTGTTCAACATATATCCAAATCCTACTTCTGGAATGTTGAACATCGAAACAGAAGCAAATGAAAATACAATCTCTCTATTCGATGTTTTAGGAAATGTAATATATTCAGTTAAATCTAGCTCATTGAAAACAGAAATCGACATGCAAAATTTTGCTGACGGTATTTATTTCTTAAAGGTGGCAAACAGCAAAACTGTTAGCACTATGAGAATCATTCGTAGTAAATAATTAGTTATATATTTTCTAAATAAAAAAGCCATCCTTTCGGATGGCTTTTTTATTTATCTTCTCTCGTCCATAAACAAGTTGTTACAAAAAAATTAAATACGATTTTTTGTACAAAGATTATTAATCATCTGAAGGATCTGCAGCTTTAACAAATCCTGCTTTTTTAGGTTTTATTTTCTTTACAAAAAGAACGTTGATCAATTCACTTTCCATTGTCAAAAGCGGACTAGAAATCCCGTTTGTAATTACCAGTGGTACATTCTCATAACGTGATTTTCTCTTTAATTGCTCAAATGCGCCGTCTTCCATTTTGATATACATAGCAATAACTTTCCCGTCTTTTACATCACATTTACCATTATAACATTCGGCATCCCCTCCACTTCTGATAGAAATAATAACATCACTATACGTTCCATCCGCAACATCTTCAGCACCTCTATCCTGGAACTTCTGAGCCCATTTTGTATAACAATTGTTCTCTTCTTCTGCTTTTTTTGCTGTTTGAGCACTGACAACAGCAACAAAACCTATTAAAAATGCTACTACAGTAAATATTTTTTTCATAATGAGTCGTTTATATTATTTTAAAAGTTTGATAAATATATAAAATCCAATCAATAATTTCAAATGTTATGCCAAAAGACTTAATTTTATGCTTCTTAAACCAAATAAACTATGAGCAAATCTTTGATTGAAAATAACCTGAATGAAGCCCAAAGGATCCTACAAGAGTTTATTTCAGAGCCGACGAATATTGAAGCAATAGAAAAGGCTGGCAAACTTCTTTCTGAATCGATAAAAAAGGGAAATAAGATTATTTCTTGTGGCAATGGAGGCTCTATGTGTGATGCGATGCATTTCGCGGAAGAATTAAGTGGCCGATTTCGTGATAATAGAAAAGCATTACCTGCTATTTCAATTTCCGACCCTTCTCATCTTTCATGTGTAGGAAATGATTATGGATATGATAAAGTATTCTCTCGTTTCATTGAGGGATTGGGAAACAAAGGCGATGTATTGGTTGCAATCAGCACCAGCGGTAATTCAGTAAATGTGCTCAACGCCATCATTTCAGCAAAAGAAAAAGGAATGTCTATCATCGGATTAACAGGAAAAGACGGTGGTAAGATGGCTACGCTTTGTGATGTTGAGATTCGGGCACCGCATTCAGAATATGCTGATAGAGCGCAGGAGATCCATATAAAAGTGATTCATTCATTGATTCATTATGTGGAGGCCGCTCTTTAGTAATTAAAATGTTGGAATAGTAACGGAATGAAAAACAGCGCAACATACAAAGGAAAGCTTGTGGAGCTTAACACTATATTAACGTGTCCTATTTGTGGGAATATTGAAAATGAGACCATGCCAACTGATGCCTGTGTTTATTTTTATGAATGCAACAAATGCAAAACACTTTTAAAACCTTTTAAAGGCGACTGTTGCGTTTATTGCAGTTATGGTACAACTAAGTGTCCGCCAATACAGGCAGATAATTGTTGCTGTTGATCTTAAAAAAAAATAAAAACAAAAAGCCTCCCACAAAAATTGCGGGAGGCTTTTTTAATTTATAAAACTTTATGCTTATTGTTTGATCAATTTCAATACCGTAGTATTTCCATTGATAGTAACATTCACAAAATACATTCCTGCATTAAATTTTGTCATATCAACAGGCAATGACATGTTGCCATTTAATTGACCATACTCTTTGCTACCTGCCAAAGCACCATCCACAGAATAAATCGCTACAGAAACAGTAGACGCTTTATCAAGATTCAAGGCGATAGTAGAATTATTAGAAGAAGGATTTGGATAGATACTCACTTGTGCATCTGGTGCATAAGCAATATCATTCACGCCAACACCAGAACCAGAAACATAACCATTAGTAACAGCTTCAGGAATAGTTGTAGAAGAAGCGTTATCAATTATACCTGTTGGATCGATGAATAAACCAACAATGTGAATTTGGGTATCATCATAAGTAGCAGGCAAAGTAAAAGAGAAATTCCATGTAAACACATTCCCAACAGCTGTGCTAGTTCCAGGTGCATTTGAAATACCTGCAAAATCGGGACTAATAAAACGAGCAACGTGATTATAATGCATTGTAGCAGCAGGAACCGGATTTCCTAATAATTCAAATCCACCCATTACTCCTGCTCCGCCACCAGAATAAGCATTTGCTTGGTTATAAGAACTACCAGTACCGGTAACATCATCCTCAGTAAGAACACAAGCAATTTTATAATTTCCAGTTAAAGTTGCTTGAACAGTACTTGTAACAGAAACATTTAAAACGCGAGTTCCTGAATTGTAAGTTGCACCATTCACAATAAAAGCTTTTGGTGCAACTATAATACGTTGTAACAAATTTGTTTCAATTCCACTTGGATCAATTTCCGGCTCTCTGTCAACCAATGCACTTGGGTAACCACTAATAAGAGCACCCATTGCAGCATCATAATCAGTAACAGTCATCGGGTCTCCATTATGAACAGCGATTCCAGCAAAAAAGCCATTGTATTTGGCAGCCATTGCATCCATGTAAACTGCACCTCTTGGGCACCATTGACACCAAGTACCCGTTCCTTCTTCAGCAACTACCATTTTACCAGCAGCAGGAGTAACAGGAGTAACAGTAACAGAAATTACATGGTGCACCACCATTTTGAGTGATTGACAGATCATATGAATTAATAACCCCTGTACCTAGGTTTCTAACAGTAATTGCAGGATTTCTTGTTTGACCGACTAATCCGTTTGAAACACCAACTAAATTTCCGGCAGCATTTAATGCAGGTAATGTGTAAGGAACAACGTTATAAGAAACATCATCTACCCAATATTGTGCTGCAGCATCTGCAGGATAAATATCAATTGCATAAACTTGATTTGCAGTATTTGACCAAGTACTTTGTAGAACACCATCAATTTTTAATGTCCAAGTATTTGTATTCAAATTCGCATCAATTTGTAATTCGAACCAAGTATTAACAGGGCGAGTACCTGTCCCTACCACTGTTCCAGAATTCTGAACACTAATTGCTCCCGTTGCATCCATGAAGCAATCCAGGGTATATAAATTACCCATAGTTGCATTTCCCTGAAAATTAAAATAAGCCGTTTTGCTTGTAGGGATCTTCATCCACATAGTATAAGTAAACTGACCGGTAGTTAATGGTGCTGCTCCAAAAGGAAGAACACAATCCGAAGGTCCACCGGTTGCACTTGTTGAAGAAAAATAGATAGATTTTGTACCTGCAGTTGTATGGTTTCCAGTAGTAACAACGTTTACATCATCAGTACCTCCACCAAGTCCACTCCAGGTTCTCCAATCAGGAGATTGTGGTCCTAAGGCAATACCGGATGTATAACTTTCAAAATCATCGGAGAATGTTTGAGCCTGCGATGCTGTCAGGGCAAATAAACATCCTAAAGTAAGTGTCGTAATTTTTTTCATTTTTATTGGGTTTGATTTGTTTTTATTTATCAAGCTAAAATACACTTAAATGAATGGTAAAAAAAATAAAAAGCGGTAAATTCTTAGTAATTGATGGCAAAAAACGATTTTATTTTATCTGCTGAAGTATGCAGGACTTTTGTACATTTACCGCCTACTCCCGAAATTTTATTATTATTTTATGCTAGTCAAAACATTTGGCAGTGCTGTTTTTGGGATAAACGCGACTACTGTTACGGTTGAAACAAATATCAATCCCGGGGTAAATTTTTTAATGGTAGGCCTGCCTGATAGTGCTGTAAAAGAAAGTCAGCAACGAATTGATGCCGCCTTAAAAAATAATGGATATAAAATTCCAGGGAAAAGTATTGTCGTCAATATGGCTCCTGCCGATATCCGAAAAGAAGGTTCTGCTTATGACTTAACAATTGCTGTTGGTATTTTAGCCGCTTCCGAACAAATTCTTGCGGATAAAGTAAGTGACTATATAATTATGGGGGAATTGTCATTGGATGGCGGATTACAACCGATAAAAGGCGTATTACCAATTGCCATACAAGCGAGGCAAGAAAAATTTAAAGGAATAATTCTACCGAAACAAAATGCGAAGGAAGCTGGAATCGTTTCGGGGCTGGAAGTATATGGAGTTGATAATATCAGAGATGTGATCGGTTTTTTTAATGGTAAATTGGAACTGGAGCAAACAATTATAAATACCGAAGACGAGTTTTTTTCAAAACTCAATGATACCGAATTCGATTTCTCGGATGTAAAAGGTCAGGAAAATATTAAACGAGCTTTAGAAATAGCAGCATCTGGTGGACATAATGTAATTTTAATTGGCCCTCCTGGAGCTGGGAAAACGATGCTTGCCAAACGCTTACCGACCATTTTGCCTCCAATGAATATGCAAGAGGCTTTAGAAACAACAAAAATCCACAGTGTTGCAGGTAAGATGGGAAAAAATGTGGGATTGGTATCGATACGTCCCTTCCGATCTCCTCACCACACAATTTCCGATGTTGCTTTAGTGGGCGGCGGTGGTGTGCCACAACCCGGAGAAATTTCATTATCACATAATGGCGTTTTATTTTTGGACGAGTTACCGGAATTTAAGCGCACTGTTTTAGAAGTGATGCGTCAACCATTGGAAGACAGGGTTGTAACAATTTCACGCGCAAAATTTTCGGTAGAATATCCAGCCAGTTTTATGCTAGTAGCATCTATGAACCCATGTCCCTGTGGATATTACAATCATCCAGAAAAAGATTGTGTTTGTCCTCCGGGTACTGTGCAAAAATATTTGAATAAAATTTCCGGACCATTATTAGACCGTATCGATATTCATGTAGAAGTAATTCCTGTTTCCTATAATGAATTGGCTACAGAACGGAAGTCGGAAAAAAGTGAAGCGGTTAGAAAGCGCGTCATTAAAGCACGATCTATTCAAGAAAAAAGATATCAGGAAAACGAAGGAGTACACTGCAATTCACAAATAAGTTCAAAACAATTAAGGGAAGTTTGCAAAATTGATGAAGCAGGCAATCAATTATTAAAAACAGCGATGGAAAAATTGGGTTTATCTGCAAGAGCATACGACAGGATCTTAAAAGTTGCGCGAACGATTGCAGACTTGGATGAAAGTGAAAACATTGAAACAAGTCATTTAGCAGAAGCTATTCAATACCGTAGTTTGGACAGAGAAGGTTGGGCAGGATAAAAAAAATTCAACACATATTAATTTTGTGCTGCATCATTCTTTTTTTTGAAATAGGATTCAGAAAAATTAAGATTAAAACCAACATTTAAAATAAAAGGTGAATCTGTATATTTAAGTTGATCCTGCATTGGAATCGACAATCCTCCTTGCATAAAAAATTTCACGAACTTGTATCCCACACGGGCAGTAAATACCGGTTCATAATATCCTGCACTCAATTGATTTCTAGTATATCCAACATTTTTTGAGATCTTATACATATCCAAATAAACAACTCTTACCGAAAAAGCTCCTTCAAAAACATCACTTTTCATACCAATGGATTGTTGAATAAAATATCTTTTATAGCTTCCGGTAACTAATCCATAAAAAGTAGCATCATAATTTTCGGCAGAACCTATTCCATATCCTGCATAACATTCGTACCTACCCTTTACGTTAAATTTTCCATAATATCCAAATCCTCCTTCTACAAAACTATGTTTGTTATAAAAGCTTGTATCGGAAACATTTTTATTTCTAAAAGATGAATTCACCATCAATCCTAAATGATCGAGAGGAGCGTAGGCAATTTGAGCATCATAGCCACAAGTTCCGCTTCCGAGCTGAATATCAGCATCATTTTTTTCGGAAAATAATGGCGTATGAATAATATTAGGAGTATAGATAGGGGCACAACCAGATATTAACATTAATAGTACGACAGAAGAAACCCCGACTTTTTTTAAATCTAATTTTTGCATAATTAGTTTTATTTTTTTGCAAATATCTACCAAATTCATAAAAAAGAAAATGACTCAAATCAGCTAATAGTCTATTAATACGCAATAAAAAAAGGAGTACAAAAATGTAACTCCTTTTTCTTAAATTCTGTATTGAAGATTAAATCTGCTTAATAAAAACTTTCTTTGTATAAACTTGACCTTTACTTTCTATCCTCACAAAATAAACTCCGGATGGTTGAGCTTCTAAATTGATCATATTATTTTCTAGAGAAGTTGTAATGTTTCTTCCTAATACGTCAAAAACACCGAGTAATTTTACTGCATCGGATGAATTTATTGTAATGATACCTCCATTAGAAAACACCTCCAATGAAATTGGTGCAACATTACTAATTCCTGTTGAAACAGCGGCTGTTAAAACTATATCATCAACTGCAAACGAAGGGTCAGTTCCAGCTCCGTCATCGTTATTTGTCCAGTTAAATCCTATTTTAACGTTCGCATTATTATTTGCAGTAGCAGGTAAAGAAAATGAATAAGCCGTCCAGGTTCCCTGAGGAGCACACGTCAGAGCTGTTTTTGCCATATTATTTAAAAGCAGCCAGGTTGTACCACCATCCACAGAATACCAAATACTTGCGTCATCAATAGCAAGATCTCCATTTTCAATATAATTAAAAGAAATTGTGATCGTACTTCTTCCGCTACAATTAATTAACGGTGATTGAGCTCGTTTATTAGTCGTTGCGCAAATCCCCAAGGCAGCACAGGCACCGGCAACACCCGAAAAATAAGAAGCACCTCCATCCGCAGCTAGAGAGGCTAGTGCAACAGCTATATTTCCAACGTGAAGAGAAGCATCAACTGTTCCTATGCATCCTGTACCACAGGCTCCAACAGAATTTCCTGCTTCTTGTGCTCCAACATAAAATGTATTAGCAGTTGCATCATTTGTCCCTGTAGACGCAATCGACCATGCACCATTTGCTCCAGTAAAAGCACTTGCCAATTGCCCTTGATTACAACCAGTACCAAAATCTTCGGTCCAGAATACTTGTGCCTTTGCTATATAAGAAGAAGCAATCAATAGTATTATTAAGTAGATCTTTTTAATCATAGTTTATTTTTTTGCATTTGTGAATACTATGTATTTTATTTTTGTTCGGTTAGTTCTACCAAATATATAAAAATATTAGCAGAAATACTATGACAGGAATGATATAAACAATTGCTAATTTTGTTGTTCCAAAAATAAAAATTTTATGAATGAAGCATTTTGGGACTAATTACAAAATCATGAAAAATATTATTATACTTCTATTTGCATTTAGTATTTGTGCATGCAATGGAACCGGACAAACAACAACACCAAAACCAAAAAGCACTATGAACGACACAAACAAGGTTGTGAAAACGGAAGAGGAATGGAAAAAAATTCTCAGTCCAGAACAATATGATGTTTTGAGGGAAAAAGGAACCGAACGCCCATTTACAGGGAAATACTATCTGCATACCGAAAAAGGAATGTATGTATGTGCAGGTTGTGGTGCTGAACTTTTCAAATCTGATACAAAATTTGATGCAGGATGCGGATGGCCAAGCTTCTCAGATGTCGTTGATTCCTCAAAAGTAGTATATACAAAGGATAAATCCTTGGGGATGATCCGCACAGAAATCACTTGTGCCAAGTGTGGAGGCCATTTAGGACATGTTTTTGATGACGGTCCAGCTCCCACAGGATTACGTTATTGCATCAACTCTGTTTCCATCGAATTTAAGAAATAAAAAAACTATTTTAATTATCATAAAAAATATTTTAAATTATTTTGTGTGTATATACATATAATGTATATATTTGCATTAATAACAAACTTAATTTATAGAAAAATGATCAGAAAAATGACAACCGCTTTAATTGCAATTACAGCAATAGGCACATTCGCTTTTACAACAATTAATACTAAACCGGCAGACTATACAGTCAATGCTAAAATGAGTACATGTACTTGGCTTGCAAAAAAAGTAACAGGTGAACATACAGGAGGAATCAAGATATCAAAAGGAAGTATTATTTCCGATGGCAAAACGATAACAGGAGGAAGTTTTGAATTTGATATGCGTTCAATTACAAACACAGATCTTACCGACTCAACTTACAATGCAAAATTGATTACGCATTTAAAATCGGATGATTTTTTTAGTACTGAAAAAAATCCAACTGCTAAATTTGAATTGAAAAAAATTGAATTAAAATCAGGATCTGAATATAGTGTTACCGGAAATTTAACGATAAAAGGAATTACAAATGAAATCTCTTTCCCTGCGGTAATAAATATCAAAGCGAAAACAATTGTGACCGTTGCAAAAATAACAGTTAACCGTACAAAATTTGACATTAAATACGGCTCCGCAAGTTTTTTTGAAGGCTTAGCAGATAAAGCTATCAGCGATGAATTTGAATTAAATATAAATGTAGTGGCAACCAGAAAATAATCAGTAAAATTATTTTAAATAATAAAAAGCCAACTCGAAAATCCGAGTTGGCTTTTTTAGTAAAAACTATTTTTATGAAAACTGACAAATAATACCTCCCATCAAAGCCATTGTGATAATCCAATAACCAGCATTAATAGCAATGTATTTTATCCCTTTTCTTTCAAACAAAGCATTTGTTCCAATAATCGGTAAGGCAATCATTAATCCAGACATTGCTCCATGCAAAGCACCGTGTTTAAACGTTCTGAAATTTTGCCCATACTTTAACATAAAATCTGCAAAATCCTCTTTTGTCCCAGGTAGTCCTGTTGCAAGCGAAGAAAACACTCCCCACTGATGAATTACCATAAATTGAAGAGCAAATGCAAGGAAGAAGCTTAATAAAAAAGAGACAATAAAGATAACGGCCATATTCGCACCTTTCATTTTCTCAGGGGTAACTCCTGAAGCATTCATCCAGGCAGTTCCCAACACTTTTGGGTTATACCAAATAAATCCGGTAAACGTCGGCACCAATGCCGCTAAAAGAAGAATCATAAAATTTGCGTGCATATTTTTAAGTTTTTAGTTCAACCAAAAATAATTCATTTGATTTGAACATCTATAAAATTCGAAAAAAACTTATCAGGATAAAATGTTTATAAACCCAGATTTAAATGCAAAAAAAAGCCCCACCGAATTACTGGAGAGGCTTTCTTAAAAATTATTAATTTTATTTGCCGTGACAGTTTTTATATTTTTTACCGCTACCACAAGGACATGCATCGTTTCTGCCTATCTTCTGCTCTACTCTCACCGGCTGTGCTTTTACTTTTGGTTGTTCTTCGGGGTTGCTTGCCCCCACTTCTGTTCTGCTTGTTTGCGTTTGCTGCTGACGCTGTGGTGCCTGAACTCTTGCTTGTTGAACACTATTTTGGATTTCATTTGGCAAATTTGCGCGCATCAAGAAAGAAACAATTTCTTTATTTACTTCTGTCATCATTCGTTTAAACAATTCGAAGGATTCAAATTTATAGATCAATAAAGGATCTTTTTGTTCGTAAACAGCATTTTGAACTGATTGTTTTAAATCATCCATTTCTCTCAAATGCTCTTTCCAAGCATCATCGATCATTGAAAGCGCTGTTCCTTTTTCCAATCCTAATACCAATTCCCGTCCTTTTGTTTCATAGGCACGCTTTAAATTCACAACCACTTGCAATGTTTTAATACCATCGCTCATAGGAGTAACAATATTTTCAAAAGACGCCGCTTGATTTTCATATACATCTTTCACAACCGGAAATGATTTCGTTTTTATGAATTCATTTTTTGTGTTATAGTGAGAATCCGCTTTCTGATATAATTGTTCAACAACCTCTTGTTGTTTTAATTCTAAAAAGCTTGTTTCATTCACAGGTGACTCTATCGACAATACACGAAATACTTCAATATTAAATCCATCGAAATCTTTTAATTCATGATATTCATTAACAATTGATTCGCAAGTATCATAAATTGAATTTGCAATATCAATCGCTAAACGTTCGCCAAACAAAGCATGTCTACGTTTTTTGTAAACCACTTCACGCTGGGAGTTCATCACATCGTCATATTCGATCAAACGTTTACGTGTACCAAAGTTATTTTCCTCTACTTTCTTTTGAGCACGCTCAATGGATTTGGTGATCATAGAATGCTGAATTACTTCACCCTCTGTAATCCCCATTCTGTCCATTAATTTTGCGATACGCTCAGAACCGAATAATCGCATCAAATCATCTTCCAAAGAAGCAAAAAATTGTGACGACCCCGGATCTCCTTGGCGACCGGCACGACCACGCAACTGACGATCCACACGTCTTGACTCATGTCGTTCGGTACCAACTATCGCTAAACCTCCTGCTTCTTTTACGCCTACACCTAACTTAATATCCGTACCACGACCAGCCATATTTGTTGCAATAGTAACTGTACCTGCTTGTCCGGCTTCCTGAACGATCTCTGCTTCACGTTGGTGCATTTTCGCATTCAATACATTGTGCTTGATACCGCGTAATTTTAACATTCTGCTCAATAACTCGGAAATTTCAACAGAGGTAGTACCAACCAAAACAGGTCTTCCGGCAGCCACACATTTTCCTACTTCATCAATAACAGCATTGTATTTTTCACGTTTTGTTTTGAAGACAAGATCCTCATAATCTTTTCGTGCAATAGGTCTGTTTGTTGGAATCACAACCACATCCAATTTATAAATATCCCAAAGCTCTCCTGCTTCTGTTTCTGCTGTACCCGTCATACCAGCTAATTTACTGTACATACGGAAATAATTTTGCAATGTAACAGTCGCATACGTTTGTGTGGCGGCTTCCACCTTCACATTTTCTTTCGCTTCAATTGCCTGATGCAAACCATCGGAATATCTACGGCCTTCCATGATACGACCGGTTTGTTCATCCACAATTTTTATTTTCCCATCGATGATCACATATTCCACATCAATTTCAAATAATGTATATGCTTTCAGCAATTGATTGATCGTATGAACACGTTCTGATTTGATAGAAAAATCGCGGATCAACTCTTCTTTTATTTTTACCTTTTCGTCTGTAGGAAGTTTTGATTTTTCCAGTGCAGCAATTTCACTTCCTACATCGGGTAATACAAAGAATTTAGAATCTTCGGATGAGGTAGAAATTAGTTCCAAGCCTTTTTCGGTAAGTTCAATGGAATTGTTTTTTTCGTCAATCACGAAAAACAATTCAGCATCAATTTTATGCATTTCACGTGACTGATCCTGCATATAAAAGTTTTCTGTTTTTTGTAAATGCTGTCTCATCCCCGGCTCACTCAAAAATTTGATAAGCG
>JAPLDC010000317.1:13637-14784 GCA_026391935.1 Bacteroidota bacterium
GCTTTATTTTTAGGCAAACCTCTATATGCACGCAACAAGGCAACACCACCATCTTTATCTTTTCCTTCCGCCATTAATTTTTTGGCATCTGTCAATGCTGTATTCACAAATGTTTTTTGCGCATTTACAATTTTCTCGATACGAGGTTTAAGCGGAGCAAATTCCTGGTTATCACCTTTAGGTGTAGGACCTGAAATAATCAAAGGAGTTCGTGCATCATCAATCAAAACACTATCCACCTCATCCACAATTGCAAAATTGTGTTTCCGTTGAACAAGATCTTCCGGAACGCGCGACATATTATCACGCAAATAATCAAAACCAAATTCGTTATTTGTTCCAAAAGTAATATCCGCTAAATATGCTTTTCTGCGTTCTTCAGAATTTGGTTCATGTTTATCGATACAATCTACAGAAAGGCCGTGAAATTCAAAAAGTGGCCCGTTCCATTCTGAGTCACGTTTTGCCAAATAATTATTTACCGTTACGATGTGAACACCTAATCCGGTAAGAGCATTTAAGTACACAGGCAATGTACCAACAAGCGTTTTCCCTTCACCAGTACCCATCTCAGCAATTTTACCTTGATGCAATACAACACCACCCACTAACTGAACATCATAATGCACCATATCCCAGGTAACAGAATTTCCTGCTGCTAACCAAGTGTTGCTCCAAAAAGCCTTATCCCCTTTTATCTGAACAGAATCACGCTTTGCAGCATAATCACGATCTTTTTGTGTTGCGGTAACTTCCAAAGATGAATTTTCTTTAAATCGTTTTGCCGTCTCTTTAACAACAGCAAAGGCTTCAGGTAATATCTCATCTAAAATCTCTTCATTGTTCTTAACTATGATCTTCTCTAATTCATCAACTTCTTCATATAATTTTTCTTTTACTTCAACATCCATAGTAAGATCAGCATCGATCTTTAACTTTATTTCATCGATCTTTCCTTGCTCTTTTGAAGAACGATCAGCAATTCTCTTTTTGAATTCTAAGGTTTTCCCCCGTAATTGATCATTTGTTAAACTTGCAAGTTTAGGGAACTCAACAAGTACTTTATCAGCTATTGGCTGTATCTCTTTTAAATCTCTATCTGATTTGGTCCCAAATAATTTGGAAAGACTTCTTGTAAAAATATCTA
>JAPLDC010000135.1 GCA_026391935.1 Bacteroidota bacterium
TATAAATAGTTGTCTTATTTACTTTTGAATCTTTTGATTTTTGAAATTTTGTTCCATTTACCTATTTATTTAGATCTTTTTTTCTGCAAATTTGGCTGTATTCGAATAGAAAACAATCGTTATTTATTCTAAATTAATAATCAAATATTTGCTAAGAAGTACTATTTGTAGTTTATTTCAGGCTTTCCTGTCTCACATAATTGCGGTAACCCGCTTTCTATTATGACACAAGTCATAGTTTTATGCATCTTTTTTATTGAATTTAGCCTACTAATTATAGACCGTAGATGAACGACTTGCAACCACATACATTTCATATCCCAGTAATGGGTTTAGGATATACGATTGATACCCCGCTAAAAGTTGGGAAATTTGGAATATCAAGTGTCATTTCTATTATCGAAGACCAACTTGTTGAGAAAATGAGGGAGTTTTATTCTGTAAAGGAAAATATTCCTTTTGTTCCAATATTAGAAAGTGATGTTGATCATCGATCAAAAAGGATTAAAGGATATCTTAATTTGATGGATATATTATTGAAAAAGCAAGTTCAAGAATTGAGATCACAAGATTTTTCTGAGGGCTCTGATATAGTAAAATATTTTGAATTGTTACCTAATTCTACTGTTCTGAAAGAAAAATATCATTTGATGCTGGCAGCAGTTGGGGATCTGGTTCAATTGATATTAATATTATGACCAAATGTGATAGAGCAAACTATGCACCCGATGGTTCTTTATTACCAATTGAATACAATGATGCTTTGGCTGCATTAAGAGGTTATGCCTTAAGCACCTTGTCATCTGGAGTTGTTTTATCAGCAGGCTTAAATCCTCGGTTGTTTTCATATTGTGAAACATTTGATGATTTTTATCCAGATGCTTATGGTAACATCAAAAAAGAAATTATTTTAAAAGTGAGTGATTTCCGTTCTGCACTTATTCAGGGGAAAATTTTTGCAAAAAAAGGATTATGGGTTTCTGAATTCAGAATTGAATCGGGATTAAACTGTGGGGGGCATGCTTTTGCAACAGAAGGTCTTTTGCTTGGTCCGATTTTACAAGAATTTAAGGATAAAATTGCTGAGCTCCGAGTTGAGTTATTTGGGTTGTGTAAAACAGCATTAGAGAATAAAAATATTTCTGTTGAAAAATTTGATCCTAATATTAAGATCACTGTTCAAGGAGGAATTGGGACTCATGAAGAAGATCTGTTTTTTCAGGAATATTATCAGGTTAGCGGTACTGGTTGGGGAAGTCCTTTTTTATTAGTTCCAGAAGCAACGAATGTTGATGAAGAAACGTTAGATAAATTGGTTCATGCTAAAAAAAGCGACTATTATCTTAGTTATGCTTCTCCATTGGGTATTCCATTTAATAACTTGAGAATAAGTTCTTCTGAAGATCAACGAAAAGAAAGAATCTCAAAGAATAGACCAGGAAGTCCTTGCTTTAAGAAATACCTTTCATTTAATACTGAATTTACTGAAACGCCAATCTGTTCATCTTCGAGGGAATATCAGAATTTAAAAATAAAAGAATTACAAAGCATGAATCTTGATCCTGAAATTTTCGAGATCAAATATAATGAGGTTGTTGAAAAAGATTGTTTGTGCGAAGGATTAGGTAGTTCGGTTTTACTTAAAAATGACATAGAGCTTTCACATAAATTGAATGCTGTAGCCATTTGCCCCGGACCAAATTTGGCATATTTTTCAGGCATTTTTTCCTTAGAGGAAATGGTTGGACATATTTATGGTAGAAAAAATATTTTAAATTCTTTGAAGCGACCTAATGTGTTCGTTAACGAATTAAAGCTTTATATCGACTATTTGAAAAATGATATCCAAAGAAGTTTGGGTGAAATAAATGAGAAAAAAGTTAAATATTATAACTCTTTTAAAGATAATTTATTAGA
>JAPLDC010000252.1 GCA_026391935.1 Bacteroidota bacterium
ATCGGTTTTACTGTTGAGTATTGTTTTTTCATTTGGTAATGAGCTTGTCGCACAATTATCATATGGCAAAATTGTGTACGAACGCAAAACCAATTTGTATAAAAAATTTAAAGAGGACGATGTAAAGGATTGGTTGAAAGAAGAAGATAAGAATAAAGTGGATGTGTTTGAATTGTATTTCAACGATTCTTTATCTTTATTTAAGCCTCAGGACAACGATCTCAAAGAAAAAATGAGTTGGGCTACCAGCAAAAATATTGTTTACCAGAATTTTAAGGAGAATTCATCATTGTCGATAAAAAGTGTGTGGGGAGAAGAGTTGTATGTGTTGGACACAGTGAAGAAGCGTGAATGGAAGATTACAGATAGCAAACGAATGATCAGTGGTTATAATTGCAGGAAAGCAATTTGGAAAATGAACGATAGCACTCGAATCTATGCTTGGTATACAGATGATATTGTTCCAAGTGTTGGTCCTGAAAGTTTTTGCGGGCTCCCTGGAGCCATTTTAGGTATTGCAACAGAAGATGGTGGCGTGATCTATTTTGCAAAAAGCATTGAGGTTTCTAAACCAGAAACGGAAACTTTGCTTTTTAAAAAAGGTAAAAAGAAAATATATTCACCTGCTGAATTAAGAGGGAAATTGGAAAAAGATTTCGGGAAAAATCCCTGGGGGAAAATAATGATCAGGGAATTATTCAGTTGGTGATCACTATCACTCCATGAAAATTGGTAGCAAAGGATGTATGGAGTAACTACTTACAAAATATTGTAACACCAGAAAATTCAATAACAATAACCATAATCCTATTCTTGTAAATTTCCCTGTTCCCTTTCTCTCTCTGAACACTTCTGCACTTATCAATATTGCCGGAAATAACAGGCACAGCATCCGCGTTACATCATATGCAATGATCAGCTGAACAATTACAGGAATTATTATTGCTAATACTACAATTGTTGATTTGTAGGATCTTGTTTTGATGTTTTCAACGATCATTAATGTTGGATAAAGCCAAAATAATTTAAAAGCGAAAAATAATCCGGCAGGAATAAGCGGCAGGATTACCATGAAATTATGTTCGATCGTATCTTTTGAAAAATAGAACTTTAGTGAAAAATCTACTATAGCATTGTTTGAAATGTAATATCTGTAAATGAAGAATGGGAAAAGTGCCAGCAGGTAATACAGAATGATCTTGTTTATTGCAAATATGTTTTTGTCGTTTTTGTAATTGTAGTAAACGATTAATCCCGGTAATAAAAAAATGCTACACTCATGATTTAACATCGCTAAACCAAAATAAAATGCAGATAATCCTTCTCTTTTAATTTTTGAAAATGCGAGAAACAAAAAATAATAAGTAATTGTATCAGTATATCCGGCGGCTTTAATGGGGATTAATATTGTGCAGGAAAAGCTAATGATTCCTGCAAAAATAAATGCTTCTGAAACAGTAAATTTATGTTGACGGTAATGACTGTAGACTGCGGCAAGAAATAATCTCGCGAAAATCAGAGGAACATAAACAAATAATGGTCCTTTTAAATGGGTGATGTATCCGATAAGTGGTCCCAGTATCCGGTACCTAACAGGGTTTGGATCGGATAGATTGAATGGATTCAAGGATAATCTTGAAAAATATTCACCATGATAAAGCATTTCAAAATTAGGTGCTACATAGATCATTGCGATCATAAGCAACGCGCAGGCTAGTAATAAACTTGTAAAAAAGAGTCCGATTTTTTGTTCTAGAAAACAGCCTAATCGGTCGATCTTATTGATAAAGCTATTCATAAAAGAGAATGAGATTATTTTACTTTTTGTGCAGCTTCCATTAGCGCACATTTTCCACAAGCCTGCTTTTTTTTGATACTTTTATAAATGCGGTATCCAACATATGTGCTTGCTAATGCTAAAAGAATATAGACGAATATTTGCTGGATCATGATTTCAATGGAATTTTACTTTCCTGCTAACAAATTTACAAAATTATTCTCCTTTAAGCATGCTTATTTTTAATATTTTTGCCCCTGATAAACCAATGACTCTTTTATGATTACTGCTGATACACCAATTCGTTACGATAGAAAAAAATACAATGATGATACATTAATTTTATTGTATAAAGGTGTTTTGAAACCTCGGATGATAGAGGAAAAAATGTTGATTCTCCTTCGTCAGGGTAAGATTTCTAAATGGTTCAGCGGGATTGGTCAGGAAGCAGGATCTGTTGGTGCAGCAATGGCCTTGGATAAAGAGGAGTATATTTTACCGATGCATCGCAACCTAGGCGTTTTCACGAGTAGAGATATTCCTTTGAATCGTTTGTTTTCTCAGTTTCAGGGAAAGCCCAGCGGATTCACCAAAGGACGTGATCGTTCTTTCCACTTCGGTACTCAGGAATTTAAAATTATTGGAATGATATCACATCTGGGCCCTCAATTGGGCTTGGCAGATGGTATTGCATTAGGTAATTTATTAAAAGAAAATAAAAAGGTCACACTTGTTTTCTCAGGTGATGGCGGTGCAAGTGAAGGTGATTTTCATGAATCATTGAATGTTGCATCCGTTTGGGATCTTCCTGTAATTTTTGCGATAGAGAATAATGGGTATGGTTTATCTACTCCAAGTCAGGAACAATTCCGTTGTAAACAATTTATTGATAAAGGTATTGGATATGGAATGGAAGCCATACAAGTTGATGGTAACAATGTCTTGGAGGTTTATGATACTGTCAGGAAATTAGCCGAATCGATCCGTAAAAATCCTCGCCCTATCTTGTTGGAATTAATGACCTTTCGGATGCGTGGACATGAAGAAGCTTCAGGAACAAAATATTTACCAAAGGATCTATTGGAGATCTGGGGTAAAAAAGATCCGCTTAATAATTTTGAAAAATATTTATTAGAGGAAGGTGTTTTGGATGAAAAAATGATTGAAGTATACCGGTCAGAAATAAAAAAAGAAATTGAAGATGGCTTAGAAATGGCGTATGCAGAAACAATTCCTCCACCTGATACAGAATTGGAACTGAAAGATATGTTTATGCCTTTCGAATTGGTTGAAACAATTCCACAAGGAAATAAAACCAGCAAACGGTTTATTGATGCCATATCTGATGGTTTAAGATCAGCCATGCGCAAACATCCTGATCTGGTTTTAATGGGACAGGATATTGCTGATTATGGTGGTGTGTTTAAAATTACGGAAGGCTTTGTTGAAGAGTTTGGAAAAAAAAGAGTGCGTAATACTCCTTTGTGTGAAGCGGCAATTGTGGGTTCCGGGTTTGGTTTGTCCATCAATGGAATGAAAGCGATGGTAGAAATGCAGTTTGCTGATTTTGTAACCGAAGGGTTCAATCAGATTGTAAACAATCTTGCTAAGTCGCATTACCGTTGGGGACAAAATGCAGATGTTGTTGTTCGGATGCCAACAGGAGCAGGTGGTGCTGCAGGCCCTTTTCATTCGCAAAGTAATGAAGCATGGTTCTTTCATACTCCCGGATTAAAAATTGCTTATCCTGCATTTGCTTCTGATGCAAAAGGTTTGCTTTTAACTGCATTTGAAGATCCTAATCCTGTAATGTTTTTTGAACACAAAGGTTTATATAGAAGTATCACGGAAGAAATTTCAGATGATTATTATACTATACCTTTCGGGAAGGCACGTTTGGTGAGAGAAGGGAATGATCTGACAATCGTTACTTATGGATTAGGTGTTCATTGGGCAATGGAAATACTTGACAAGTATCCGGAAATAAAAGCGGACTTAATTGACTTGAGAACACTTGTTCCACTGGATAAAAATGCAATTCTTGATTCTGTGAAAAGATCAGGAAAGGCAATTGTTTTACATGAAGATACATTAACAGGCGGTATAGGAGGGGAGATTGCATCTATTATTAATGAAGCGTGTTTCGAAAATCTGGATGCTCCAGTTGTGCGTTGTGGAAGCTTGGATACTCCGGTACCAATGAATTCAGACTTAGAATGGAATTTTTTACCGAAGGCAAGATTTGAAGAAGCATTACTAAAATTATGGAAATATTGATCGGGGATAAAACCGATTCAACTATATATTTTTTAACCTCATTATGAAAAAAAGTGCATTCCTTATTATATTTTTATTTTCTGCATTAGTTAATGCTCAAGCCGATAGCGTCATCGATTCCTTAAAACATTATCTTAATACTTCAAGATCGGATTCAGCTAAAGTAAATGTTCTCAATGATCTGTTTCTTGAATACGAATTTGCAGATGATGAAAAGGCGAAAGTATATCTGCAAAATGCACTGGAATTAGCACAAAAAATAAATTTTAAAAAAGGACTTGCTAGTACTTATATCCATTTAGGGTATTTTTCAGAAGATAATGGAGATTATCAGGAAGCACTTAAAAATTATTCAGTATCACTCAAAATATACCAATCAATCGCTGACAAAAAAGGTATCGCTTCTTCTTATAATAATATCGGTATTATTTGTTTTTCATTAGGAAACTATTCAGAAGCCTTAAAAAATCAATTGATCTCCGTTAAAATAAGAGAGGCTATCGATGATAAAATAGGTCTTGCCGGCTCTTATAATTGCATTGGCAATATCTATTTTGTAAAAGGCAATTATGTTGAAGCATTGAAATATCATTTTTCCGCTTTGAAGATCAGGGAATCTGTAAACGACAAAAAAGGTGTAGGAGCTTCTTTTAACAATATCGGTGCAATCTATGCATTGCAGGGGAACAATCAGGAAGCGTTGAAAAATTTATTAGCCGCGCAGAAAATTAGAAATGAGATGGGTGATAAACTGGGTGTTGCAGGCTCGTATGATAATATTGGGAATGTATATGAGAGTTTGCAAGATTATACAGAAGCATTAAAAAATCATATTGCGGGTTTGAAAATTTTTGAAGAACTTGGAGATAAAAAAGGAGTAGCTACTTCTCACAAAAATATTGGCAATATTTATTTAGATCTAGGAAACTGCACGGAGGCTCTAAAAAACTATTTTGCTTCGCTAAAAATAAGAGAAGAAATTGGTGATAAAGCAGGTATTGCAACATCATACAATAATATTGGCAACGTGTTTTTAAGACAAAAAAAATATAAAGAGTCAGAAAAATATCTCTTGATGTCAAAAGACCTCTCTATTCAACTTGGTTATAAAAGTAATTTGAAATTAAACTACTGGTCATTAGTCGAGTTAAATGAAGCAATTAGAAATTATAAAGGGGCTTATGAAAATCATAAATTATATATTTTATATAGAGATAGTCTTGATAATGAAGAAACTCGCAAAAAAACTATTCAGAGTCAAATGACCTATGATTTTGAAAAGAAAGAAGCGATATCTGCTGCTGAACATAAGAAAGAACTGGAAAATCAGGAAGCGATTTCAGGGGAAAAAGGAAGGAAGCAGAAAATTGTTATTGCATTTGTTGTCGGTGGTTTATTTTTGGTGCTTATTTTTGCAGGTTTTGTATTTCGCTCATTGCGAATTACTCGCAAACAAAAAGATATTATTGAAGGACAAAAGAATATTGTGGAGCAGCAAAAACGTGAAGTCGAACAACAAAAATTATTGGTGGAAGAGCATCAAAAAGAAATTATTGATAGTATAACTTACGCCAGAAGGATTCAACGTTCACTTTTACCAACCGAAAAGTATATTGATAATAGTTTGAAAAGATTAAAGAAGCAATAAATTGAAATGAAATCTTGAGCTCTTTCCTACTGTAGGTTTTTCAGTAATCTGAAACATCAAGATTCGCTAATTCTCTTTGTTTGGTTATTTGTACACCAAAAATATATATCTTTGCGGGAATTTTAACCATAGATTTGAAATTCAAAATCCCGTTCATATGTCATTAGATTCAAGCAAATTTGTAGGCGAAGGCTTAACCTACGATGATGTACTTTTAGTACCTGCTTATTCAGAAGTGCTTCCGCGCGAAGTAAATACAACTTCTTATTTCACAAAAAAAATCAAACTGAATACTCCTATTGTTTCTGCAGCAATGGATACAGTTACAGAGTATCAATTGGCTATAGCCATAGCTCAGGAAGGTGGTATCGGAGTATTGCATAAAAATATGAGTATTGAGGATCAGGCTGCTCAGGTTCGCAAAGTAAAGCGTTCTGAAAGTGGTATGATCATGGATCCAGTTACATTATTGGAAACAGCTATCGTAAGAGATGCCTTGACAATTATGAAGGAGAATAAAATTGGTGGTATTCCTGTCATCAATGATAAAAGAGATCTAATCGGCATTGTTACCAATCGTGACCTTCGTTTCGAAAAAAATCTCAAACGCCCAATCAGAGAGGTTATGACCACCAAAGATATGATCGTGGCAAAAGAAGGTACCGACTTGAAAAAGGCGGAACAGATACTTCAAAATCATAAAATCGAAAAGCTTCCTGTCGTTGATAAAAAGGGAAAACTGGTTGGGTTGATCACTTATAGAGATATTATCAAAGTGAAGGTACATCCGAATGCCAATAAAGATGGATTGGGTCGATTACGAGTTGCAGCAGCTATTGGTGTTACTTCTGATGTTTTAGAAAGAGTGGAAGCATTGGTGAAGTCAAGTGTTGATGCTGTGGTGTTGGATACAGCTCACGGACATTCAAAAGGGGTGATAGAAGCATTAAAAAAAATAAAAAAGGCATTTCCAGACTTGAAGGTTGTAGTTGGCAATGTTGCGACAGCAGAA